>CALKHD010000190.1 GCA_938092195.1 uncultured Flavobacteriales bacterium
CGACATCACCACTTCGCACACCTACAACCGCGTCAAGGATGAGGTGTGGCAATTGTTGGGCAAGGTGTCCAAGTTTGGGCCAGATGCCCAAACCATTGCTTCCAAGGTGAGCGACATGGTGAAGGGCTCCTTGCTGAAGCAGTCCAACCTGTTCGAGTCCCTCAACTTTCGCTATTTCGGGCCCATTGATGGCCACGACGTGGAGCAAGTTGAGCACGTTCTGCGTGATCTCAAAGACATTCCAGGGCCCAAGATTTTACACTTGTTGACGACCAAGGGCAAGGGTTACGCTCCTGCAGAAGCGGGAAGTCCCACCCAATGGCATGCCCCGGGTCTGTTCAACAAGGAAACGGGCGAAATCATCAAGGTGGTTCCCAAATCACCAGAGCCCCCGAAGTACCAAGATGTATTTGGCCACACCATCATTGAGTTGGCCGAAAAGGATGAGCGCATTGTTGGGGTCACCCCCGCCATGCCCACTGGGTCTTCACTGAAATTCATGATGGAAGCCATGCCCGGGCGCGCATTTGACGTGGGCATCGCCGAGCAACACGCGGTGACTTTTTCAGCGGGAATGGCCACACAGGGGTTGGTTCCATTTTGCAACATCTACAGCTCTTTCATGCAGCGGGCTTACGATCAGGTGTTGCACGACGTGGCGCTTCAAAACCTGCACGTGGTGTTCTGTTTGGACCGCGGAGGCGTAGCTGGTGCCGATGGCCCCACCCACCACGGAGTCTATGATTTGGCGTTCATGCGTTGCATTCCAAACATGATTGTGAGTGCGCCCATGAATGAGGAGGAGCTGCGCAACCTCATGTACACAGCATCGGCTGACGACCACGGGCCGTTCAGCATTCGCTATCCCCGAGGAAAGGGTGTGATGACGGAGTGGAAAACCCCCTTGCGCAAAATCAAGGTGGGCACTGGCCGCAGGGTTCGCTCCGGCGAAGACGTGGCGATTTTGGGCATCGGTCACCAGGGCAACCATGCGCTCAAGGCCGCAGAACAGCTGTCCGAAGATGGCATTTCAGCGGCCATGTACGACATGCGGTTTGTGAAACCATTGGACGAAACCCTGCTGCACGAAGTGTTCGGCAAATTCGACAAAGTCATCACCGTTGAAGACGGTTGCATCCAAGGAGGTATGGGAAGCGCTGTGCTTGAATTTGCTGCAGACCAAGGCTACAAAGCGCAAGTCGTCAGGCTGGGTGTTCCCGACCGGTTCATTGAGCATGGCACGCAATCCGAGCTGTACACCGAGTGTGGGTACAACACAGATGACATATCGGCGGCCGCCAGAAAGATGATTGGCGCTTCTCGCGCGGGCATCAAGGTGGGCTGAAAACCTTGGGTTGCGGCAGCGATTCGGCAAGGCGAACTTCGAAGAATGGAAGATCCCATCCGCAATCGCGTCGAAGAAAGCGGTCTCGTTCAATTGGACTTGTCCCAAATTCTGGCAGCAAGAACCTTGAAGGGCCTGGATGTCGCTCCTCAGTTGTGGCAAGGGTTGGCCATTCGCGAATCGGATTTCCGAGCGTGGGTTTCAGGTCTGAACCCCGCTGATTACTCAGGAGCGGATGTGGCTGTGCATTGCAGCAAAGAGGCCATTGTCCCGGAGTGGGCTTGGATGTTGGTAGCGTCGGCCTTGGAGTCGGAAGCCGCCAGTGTGCATGCATGTGATCCAGAGGGCCTGTCTGCGGCAGTTTTGATGCGCATCGCAGAAGAATTGGACCTCGGTGAATTTGAGGGAAAGCGGGTGGTGGTGAAAGGGTGTGGATTGAAGTCCGGTCCAGGTCCAGCCATGCGCATTGTCGAACGCCTTCAGCCCGTGGTGAAGGCCCTGATGTTCGGAGAGCCGTGCAGCACAGTTCCCGTGTACAAGTCGCGTTGACAAGCCGTCTCTGAACCGAGGTTTCGCAAAGGGTTGGGCCTAATTTGCCGACCCCATGTTGACCGAAGAATCCGACAAGAAGCTCTTTCTGCTCGACGCTTATGCCCTCATCTTCCGGGCGTACTACGCGTTCATCCGCAATCCGCGCATCAACAGCAAAGGACAAAACACCAGTGCTGTTTTTGGCTTCACCACGACAGTTTTGGACGTGCTGCGCAATGAAAAACCCACGCACATTGCCATCGTTTTCGACCCGCCGGGTCCCACGTTTCGCCACGAGGAGTATTCCGAATACAAGGCCAATCGAGACGAAACGCCAGAAGACATCCGGGCCAGCGTGCCTTGGATTCACGAGGTCGCCGAGGCTTTGCAAATCCCCACCATCACGGTCCCTGGATTCGAGGCGGACGACACCATTGGCTGTCTGGCTGGAATGGCCGAACGCGAAGGGTTCGATGTGTACATGATGACGCCAGACAAAGACTATGCTCAGCTGGTGACGGAGAAGGTGAGGATGTTTCGACCGGGTCGTTCAGGAAACCCTCCAGAGGTTTGGGGGCCACCTGAGATTTGTGAGCGGTTTGGCATCGATCACCCCGATCAGGTGATTGACTTGCTGGGCTTGATGGGGGACAGCGCCGATAACATTCCAGGGGTGCCCGGCATTGGCCCCAAGACGGCGGCAAAGCTGCTGACCAAGTACGGTTCAATGGAGATTTTGTTGGACTCCACTGAAGACTTGAAAGGCAAGCAAAAAGAGAACCTCGAAAATTTCAGGGAACAGGCATTGCTGTCCAAGCGGCTGGCCACGATTGCCCTCGATGTCCCTGTTGAGCCTGACTTCGAGGCCATGAAGTTGAATGCACCCAATGCGACCAAGCTGTCCGAGGTATTTGAAGCCTTGGAGTTCCGAACCTTGGCCCGGCGAATTTTGGGTTCCGCTGCACCGGCGCCCAGTGCCGCGTCAGCCCCTCAGAATGCCCCGACGGCATCGGCAGCGGAGGGTCCGGAACAGAGTCAAATGGACATGTTTGGAGCTGGGGCATCCGGCACACCTGAAGCAGAAGAGGGGGCATTGTCCTCCTTCGATGCCGATGCCGTGGACTATCGTCTTGCGGATTCACCCGAAGGCTGGGCAGAATTGTTGGCCGCCATCGCGGGTGTCGATCAATTTGCCTTCGATACCGAAACCACAGGACTCGACACGCGAACGGCGCGTTTGGTGGGAATGAGTTTTTCGGTGAAGCCAGGAACGGGGTGGTATGTGCCAGTGCCCTTGGGCGAAGCGGATGAGCCCCAGTCCAAGGACCCGAAAGTCCGTGAAGTTTTGGGTGCATTTTCCGCCATTTGGACTGCGAAAGACAAGGTTCTGGTGGCCCAGAATTGGAAGTATGACCACAAGGTGATGCTCGCCGCTGGGATCCACGTGGAGTGCCAGGTGTATGACACCATGTTGGCCCACTATGTCCTCCAGCCCGACTTGAAGCACGGCATGGATTATTTGGCCGAGGTGGAATTGGGGTACAAAACCATCCCCATCACAGACTTGATTGGAAAGCGGGGCAAGAATCAAAAAACCATGGCGGACATCGCCCCTGATCGGGTGAAGGATTACGCTTGTGAAGACGCGGACATCACCCTCAGGCTGGCCGAAGTCTTCTCGGAGAGGATGCCAGCGGATTCCCCTGAGCGTCGGATTTTGAATGAACTGGAGATGCCATTGGTTCCTGTCTTGGCCGATATGGAGCTGGAGGGCGTGCGGCTCGATGTAGAGGCCTTGCACAACATGGCCAAGGGTTTGGAAGAGGACTTGGGGAAGTTAAAGGAGTCCATTCAGAACCATGCTGGGGTCCCGTTCTCCATCGATTCACCTCGACAATTGGGGGAGGTTTTGTTCGATCACCTCGTGATCTCCGAAAAGGCGAAAAAGACCAAGACCGGTCAGTATGCCACCGGGGAAGACATCCTTCAGAAGTTGGTGGGCACCCACCCCATTGTGAGCGAAGTCTTGGAATACCGGCAATTGAACAAGTTGCTGTCCACGTACGTGAGGCCCTTGCCTGAACTGGTGGACCCGAACACCCAGCGCGTGCACACTCAGTACATGCAGGCTGTGGCAGCGACGGGTCGCTTGAGCAGCACCCACCCCAACTTGCAAAACATCCCCATTCGCACCGCGCGTGGCAGGGAGATTCGCAAGGCCTTTGTGCCCAGAGACGCAGACCATGTCTTGCTCGCAGCAGACTACAGCCAAGTGGAATTGAGGATCGTGGCTGCATTGAGCGGTGACCGGGGCTTGTGTCAAGCCTTTCTCGACGGCGCAGACATCCATACGGCCACGGCGGCCAAGGTGTTTGGCATTTCGCCCGAAGAGGTGGATAGAGGACAGCGAAGCCAGGCCAAGGCGGTGAACTTTGGCATCCTTTATGGCCAAGGGGCCTTTGGGTTGGCCGAGACGCTCAAGATTCCACGGCGTGAAGCCAAGGCGATTATCGAAGCCTACTTCGCAGAATTTCCAGACCTCAAGGCCTACCAAACACAGGTGGTCGAGACGGCCAAGGAAAAAGGCTACGTGGAAACCGTTTTGGGCCGTAAACGATGGCTTCCCGACATCACATCGGCCAATGCGGTGGTGCGCGGTTTTGCCGAAAGGAATGCCGTCAACGCCCCCATCCAAGGGTCTGCCGCAGACATCATCAAGGTGGCCATGGTGCGCATTCACAAGGCCATTCAGGAGGAAGGACTCAGCGCCAGAATGATCCTTCAGGTTCACGATGAATTGGTGTTTGACGTCCCAAAATCCGAGGCGGAAGCCTTGTCCCAATTGGTCAAAACCCACATGGAAAAAGCGGTAGAACTCGCTGTACCACTCGAGGTAGAAATTCAAACGGGGGCCGATTGGTTAGAAGCCCACTGATTGCGCAACCTTTCTTTGAATCCCGGCGTAAATCTGAACGTTGTGGGTTCTTCTGGAAGCCACTTCTTCCGCTTCCACCTTTCAAGGAGGATAACTTTCCCCAAGACGGACCACCTGCACCCCAGCAAGGGTTCACTTTGTGTATATAACAAACCTGGAATCTCAATGAGACGCGCATACGCACGATTGATGCCCCAACGGAAGTCCTCCGCATGGGTAGCCATGCCCTTGATGTTGCTCCTTTTTGGATGCGGCGAAGCTGCCCCTGATCAGGGCGATGCTGGCAGTGGCACTGCCACAGAGCAAACCATGGAATCTGAGGGAATGATGCCTGCCCGCAGGCAGAAGGCCTTCAAGAAAATTTTCTTTGCGGTTCCTTCTCCCATCGAAACCGCCATGCTGCTGGAGCGAAGTGGCATTCGATTTGACGCCGAGGCGTTGAATGAGGTGGAAAAAGCCACAGGCTATGCCACCACAGAATCACAGGCCGTGAACCTCGGCATCTATGCAGGTGACCTGAGCTACAGCGTGATCTTCAATCAAAATCAGCAATCTGTGGATTACCTGAACACCTGCCGCCGTCTTTGCGATGGATTGGGTGTAGGCGACATCATCAGCGCTGACTTGATTGCCCGGGCCGACAACAACCGCGATGTGCGGGACTCCCTGGTGAGCATTGTGACCGAGACTTTTTACGAGTTAAACGGCCGCTTCAGTGAGAACGGCATGGAAGAGGTCAGCGGCCTGATGGCAGCAGGCGGATGGATCGAGGGGGTTTACTTGGGCACACGTCGATTGGACACCGCCACAGAAGACCTGAAGCTTCGAATCGCAGAGCAAAAGATGACCTTGGAGAACCTCCTTGGGTTGGTCGACAGCTATGCCCCAACGGAGGCACTGACCAACATGAAGGAAGCCCTTCGTGAAATCGAAACTGCATTTGCCGGAGTGCGCATCACAGAAAACGATGCCGCCTCTACTGCAGAAGAAGACGGAACAGTGGTGATCAGCGGCGGGCCCATGGTTGAGTATGACCAGGCCACTTTGACGGCCATTTCAGAATCTGTGGCCAAGATTCGTAACCAATACGCACAGTGAACGTAAAGGACAACGCCATGACTGCGATTAGAAAATACTCCCTCGCTGCTTTTTCCCTCCTGATGGTGCTTTTCAGCGCTTCAGAGACTGCAGCCCAATGCCGGACATTCACCAAGAAGCGCTGCCTTCCTCAACTGGAAGAGTATGTGCAGAATGACAATTACAACACGGCCGTTCTGATCCCTGGAGATGAGGCCGAGTTGGAGCT
>CALKHD010000191.1 GCA_938092195.1 uncultured Flavobacteriales bacterium
AGACTGTCCCAAAACAGCCAACCTAAAATCTTGACCGCCGCTTTTCGCTGCATTCAGCACTTCGAAGAAGTCATCAGGCCCCTTGTCATATTCCCACCTGTGGTTCCAAACCACAACAGGAGGGCCAGGCTCAAATGCAGAAACAAAACCTCTTGGGGCGTCAAAGACATCGTCTCCAATTCCGATGGGAACCACCTTTGACTTTTGAAGCAACCTCTCCGCCATTCCTGAGGGCTTTGGAGAGGGGAGAGATTTCAAGAATGCCGGGACAGCCTCCAGAAATGACCGCCGGTGGTATTCAGAATTGAACCAAATCGCATCGGACAGCATCGCAGAGGCCACGTTCATAAAGGCATAATGGCGATCCCAATCTTTTGGAGGACGTCCTGGGTGACTCGGGAAAGTCAATTGATTTTCATGGAAATACTGGACCAATGGAACATCCCTGAAGCCCTTGGGTAGCGCAGACCTGAATTGCCCCACATCCATCATATCCGTCACTATGAAGGCGTCTATGGGCGAGTCAAACGCTCCATCGGCGGCCATGTTCTCCACCAACGTCAAAGAAGCCGAGTGCATCCTCCACTTCCAGTGTCGGCCTGGAAGGGAATAAGAAGTCAGATCCAACGATTGCCCATCAATCAGCGCAGCTTTAGGTAGGTTTTTCAACATCCCCTTTTCCCAAAGCGCATGGCTGCCTGCAGAATAAGGGTTGAGGAGAATGACGCGGCACATGCCTGTCAAGTTACCCGTTGCCCGGGGACTTGGGACATGCTCCGAAACGCCTCTTCCACCATCCGCACTTCACCCGATCCAAAAAAAGGGAATCCAAATTCGGTTGACCTGCATCCACCCATGCACTCATCCAAAGCGAAGCTACGCCTTGAATGGATCCGCGCCAGCGGCGTTCCACCATGCCCTCAAGCGCTTGGTCATACAGAGCACACCACTCTGGAACCCTCTGCTTTTGAACCACACGGCCCCGCTCTTCTCTCACCAGCAAATCACCCGGCCACTCCGCCACCAACTCACGTTCCAAGCGCAAAACGCTGTCCACGCTGGAGTGACTCTCGAGCACCACATTCCACGACCATTCCAACACATCAGAAACATATTCTGGCGCATCCGCCACCAGCCAGTATCGGTCTCCATACAATTCTGGAAGTCGGGTCTCCCACAGCCCATGAATCCCATCCTGGCCTGTCAACTGACCATTGTAATTGAGGGAAGTATGCAAAGGCACATGGGCATCAGAAGCATAATGGCCCAAATCGGAGGCGGCCTGCAAAATCTGGGCCTTGTCTTTCTCCATAAACGCACGGGTCAGGCGGTTGTATGTCCACTGGATGTTCCATGGCAAAACACCGTATGACCAAAGCGTGTCTTCGGTGCAGGCCTCTGCCGCGCAATCGAAACTCGGCAACCCCTTAGACACGTCCAAACAAGACAGGGCAGGGGCGTCTAAATCCAAGTAATGTTTCGGGGCTTCTTTGGGCACCTTGGCTTTACGCCGGTCTGCATCTACCGCATGGGCTCTCAACCATTCCGTCTCGGTTTCAAACCAGCCATGCAAAGGAGGAGGCAACGCGTCAACCGCAGAACGGTGGATGTGTCTGTGAACCGCAAATCCCCAACCTTGACAAAAAAGAACCGTCAGGGCCAAACTCAAAAGGAGCAGAAAACGTTCTGAACTCAAGCCTCGACCTGGTCCTGAATGCTCTTGAAATCAACCAATGCCCCCTTGTGAAGGACAGGGACCACATTCACCGTGTTGGGGGTGAGGCAATATTTGATGTCCTCGCTCATGTTCAAATTCCGCAATCGACGGCGATGTGAAGACGCCTTGAGAAAAGAAAAGATGTTGCCCCGCACGGCCAGAAAGAGATGTTTGGCGGCAATGGTGCTGTCTTCTTCGCTCCTAAACCGAGAAATGTCGATCAACCTGTCGGCAATCGCTCCGGCGCAAATGGTGTCTTCCAAATTGAACTTGTCTTTCCAACCGGAACACAGCAAAAGAACGTGACCTGGTTGATGGATGAGCCAAGTGCAAATCGCATCGAGGTTGTTGATGCTTCCAATGGCCACCTGTGGCATGTCCTTGGCCATGGCAATCGCTTTGGTGCCGTTGGTTGTGGTCAAGGCCATGGTCTTCCCCGCCAATTCACCGTCCATGTAAGCCCGTGGCGAGTTGCCAAAATCAAAACCCTCTACGATTTGCCCATTGCGCTCTGCTGCTGCCAAGCATCCTTGAGACTGGAGCTCCCTGGCTTCTTCCACCGTCGGGACAGGAATGATGCGCTCTACACCATTGGCAATGCCTGCGCATATGGCTGAAGTGGCACGAAGCACATCGATGACCACACAAGTATGGAATTCATCCTTGTACAGCTCGAATTGTTTGGGGGAGAAACACACCTCCACACGACGTTCATGACGTTCGACCTTGGTTTTGTCTTCGGAATTGGCGTTCATCATGGCTGATTCAAAGAAAGGGAACCTTTACCACTGAGGCTGCGATGGACTTATCGCGGATCAAAATCGCCAAAGACGTCCCCAATTCTGTGCAATCTGAATCCACATAACCCAAGCCGATGGCTTCGCCCAAGGTCGGGCTTTGGGTTCCACTGGTCACCACACCGACCTGTTGGCCTGATTCCGAAACAATGGGGTAGCCCTTTCTGGGGATTCCGCGTTCGGTCATTTTGAAACCAATGAGTCTCTGATGGTTCCCATCTGCCTTCTGCTTCACCAAAGCTGACTTGCCCCTGAATTCAGTTTTCCATCCGACCGTCCAAGTCAACCCCGCCTCTACGGGCGTTCGGTTGGCATCCATGTCGTTTCCATGGAGACAAAAACCCTTTTCCAGCCTAAGGGTGTCCCGAGCGCCCAAGCCACAGGGAAGAAGGCCTGAAGGACGACCAGCCTCCATCAAAATGGCCCAGATCATCCCCGCCTTTTCCGAGGGGACATAAAGCTCAAAGCCACGTTCACCCGTGTATCCTGTGGCCCCAACATGAATGGGAATGCCGCACAATGAGACGGCCTTGTGGTGGTAATATTCAAGGCCCGTGAGGTTCAATCCCACAGCCTGCATGACCGCGTCTGAGTTTGGTCCCTGCAATGCCAACAAAGCTGTTCGGTCACTGGCGTCATCCAAAGTCACGTTGTCTGGCAATTCCGCCGACATTTTAGCCACCACTTCAGCGCGGTTGGAAGCGTTCACCACAAGGAGGTAACGGTCTTCAAGCCCATAAACCAGAAGGTCCTCTACGATGCCTCCCTCTTCATTGAGGAAACAGGTGTAGAGTGCCTTTCCAGGATACGCCTTTTCGACATCCCCCGCCAATTGATGTTGCAAGAATTCAGTGGCCCCTTCGCCAGAAATCCAAAGCTCGCCCATGTGGCTCACGTCAAACAGGCCAACCGCCTCGCGGACTGCGGCATGTTCGGCGCGCAAGCCCGTGTACTGAACTGGCATTTCATACCCTGCAAAAGGAACCATTTTGGCGCCCAACGCTTTGTGCGCTTCGTGCAACGGGGTTTGGCGCAATGAGACTGTGGCTTGATCCATTTGTCAAAAGTAGCGGGACCGAAGCTGCAGGCCTTTTGATCTGTTGCCGATTTTTCATTGCATTTGTCCCCGACTGCCGAAATTGCGCCTGTGCAACGAGACGTCATCATCGCCGACAGGGCGACCATCGCCATAGAACGAATCATCCGCCATTTGCAAGGCGCCTCGCTCATTGGTGCCGAGAAGTCCAAGGATGAAATCATCGCCCGCATTCGGGGCCTGTCCCAAAATGCCATGCCAAGTGAAGCCCGCAAAGCGCGCTTTGAGACCATTGCCGACGACATCTGGAGTGTTCTGTCGCACAACCACCGCATTTACTATTTGGTAGAAGAGCAACGCGTGGTGGTCTTGGACGTTATCCTCGACGCTGAGATCCACTCTGTGGAACAGGCCTGATCAAATTCACAGCTTCTGGCCCCAGATGAAGCAGGGCATCCAAGATTCCAACGAAAACGAAGGGAATCTTCTCATTGCGGTCTCCCCAAACATGGGGCCACCGGCAAGGGTTCATCACCGACGCGGATGCCATCAATTGCATCATCAAATGTCCGTGGTCTTGAACCGGGTATTCACCCTCCATCACCAGGCCAGGACGATCGATTCCCAGCCAAGAAGAGGCCCAGTCCACGGTCGCCAAATTCCAATCGCCAAGGTTCTCAGGCCCCCTCAAAAAGAGTGACTCCAATTCCTGGGCCATTTCTTCGAAATAAGGTGCGCGTCCGTATGCGGTTTTGACCGCCTGCCAGGCCTTGCGGTCAGGTTCCCCCGTCACCCGCAAGGTTTGGTGCTGAGGGCGTGGATTTCCACCTCTTTTCTCCACGGGAACGGTCAAATTCAACGTACCGGTGGACGACATGATCGTGTATCGGTTTCGGAATGACCGTTTCTGATAATGCTCCAAACCATCCAACCCAACACCCCCACCAAGCACCATGCCCCACCAAGGAATGGGGGGAAAGGGGCAGAGGGGAATCAGGTCCAGATCATGGCTCATTTTACCGATTTGAACATCCGATTCCAACGAATGCCAGACTCACCATGTTGGGCTTCATTCATCTTGCTGAACCAAGTAAATGCCGCCTTTCCAACCACGTGGTCTTCAGGGACAAAACCCCAATAACGGCTGTCTGCAGAAGAGTGACGGTTGTCTCCCATGAGCCAGTAATAACCTTGGGAAAAGGTGTATTCCGTTGCAGGTTGACCATCCACCAGAACGGCTCCATCCTTTTCTTCCAATGAATGCCCTTCGTATGCGGTGATCACCCTTTTGTAAAGCGCAATGTTCCGGGGAGTTAACGCTATGGTTTCGCCCGAAGCTGGGAGGTGAATGGGACCATAGTTGTCGAGGTCCCATGTGGCAAAGTCAAACTTGTTGGTGTTGGGGTACATGTCCAGCGTCCCTCGGCGAGATGTGGGGTCATAAGGCTGCACGTCGGACACCAAATCCTGGTCCAACAAAAGCTGAGCCTCATCCTTTCTCAAGGCCATGAAATATTGGCCTCCGGCCGCCTTGCCTTGGATGTCAATGTCGGTCAAGCCAAGCCGCTGACGGAGGATGCGCAAGTCGGCCTCTCTTTTGAGCTTCACTAAATAATTGTACTGAAGACCGACAGGTGACTCCACCACCTCGCCATCGATCACAAGCTCGCGGTTGACGATTGCCAAATCCTCGCCGGGAAGGCCCACACATCGTTTGACATAGTGTTCCTTTTTGTCGACTGGTCGAGCCTTGAGGCCATGGCTGCGGCTCCAGTCCTTGCGGGCCATGGCTTTGAACCGCTCCTGGTCGGCCTCAAAAGCCACAGGATCTCCTCCGGCAAAGCCAATCGCCCTTTGCCTAAGCAACGCGTGGTAATCGTGTCCAGCGAGGTAAGAATCCACCACCACTGTGTCGCCATTTGGGAAATTGAACACCACTGCATCGTAGCGGTCCACGTCTCCAAAGCCAGGCAGTCGGGTATAGGGGATCTGAACCCACTCGAGGTAGCTCGATCGAAGGTTGGTTTTGGGGATGGCATTGTGAACGAATGGCAACGACAACACCGTTTCGGGGACTTTGGGACCGTAGCTCATCTTGCTGACCACCAAGTAGTCCCCTACGAGCATGCTGTCCTCCATTGAAGCCGTAGGGATCATAAAGGCTTCAAAGACGTATCCACGAATCAAAGAGGCCACGACGGTCGCCCAAAGGAT
>CALKHD010000192.1 GCA_938092195.1 uncultured Flavobacteriales bacterium
GGCACAGGCAACATGGAGTTGCAATTGGACCGCCGAATCTCCAACCGTCGCATCTACCCAGCCATCGACATCTTGACCTCCGGCACACGTCGCGAGGACTTGTTGATCCACAAGGAAATGCTGCAACGAATTTGGGTATTGAGGAAGCACCTTTCCGACATGAACCCAATTGAAGCCATGGAGTTCCTGAAGGACCGCATGTCGAGGACAGACTCCAATGAGGAGTTCCTGATCACCATGAATGGCTAACCAGCCCGGCCTCGAGCAAAAAAGTGGCCTCGAGCAAAGGAGTGGCCTCCTGCAAAGGGCGTGGTTCCTTCCCCTTTCAGCTTCTGCTGTTTGGTGGATGGTCAGGCTTTCATTGCTCGGTAAGGTTCTCTTTGAGACCGGCATCATCGTCGGTTCTCTCCTCCATTTTGGCTTGATGATTGCTATGGTGTTTATCCATGATGTTCAGTCCAATCGAGGCCTGGACTTCATTCAAGGCTTTAAGTCGAATTTGAGACCCGCTGTGTTGTTGGCCTGCTTGGGCGCTGCCAGTGTGGGGGTCTTGCACCACGGTGTGACCGCAGAGGCTACGTCATTGCGCAAACTGGAGCGCGAGAGGTTCATTGAACAGTCCTTGTCTTCGGATGAGGCCTTTGCCGAGATCCAAGAGTCTGACCCTCAGCTGGCCTACATGGACAGAGAAACCGCTCGGCAAAGGGCGTTGGACGGACTTCGATTTCAGTTTGAGCCCATGTGGCATGTGACCGCCAGCTTGCTGGCTTTGCTGGCCGCAGCCTTGTCGACCACTCTGTTTGTGACGTTTGTCGGTCGGGCCTTGCGCGCATGAAGCTTCCGTTGCAATATTGAACCCGGCCCCTCGTTGAATGTGCACCCTATGAAGACCAATCGCTCTTTCCACGCCTTTCGGGGTGTCATCTTGATCCTCATGTTGGGTGTCGCGGGTGGCATGAGCGCACAAACGGCCAAGCAAAACCTGGCCAAGTTTGATTATCGTCCTTACCACTTTGGCTTTCTGCTCAGCGGAAACTCGAGCAGTTTCAATTTCAATCTCCGACCTGACTTCACTTTTGCAGACAGCCTGTTGAGTGTAGAAAACAACAGCTTATCTGGATTCAACCTGGCTTTGCTGGCCTCCTTGAACGTGAATCCTGTTGTTCACATTCGCTTTACCCCTGGATTGAGTTTCCAAGACCGCGGCATGCTGTTTCGCTTTCGCTCATTGGATGGCACAGCCAGCCCTGTCAATGTGCGAACAGAAAGTGTCTATTTGGATTTTCCCATCCTATTGAAGCTTAGGACAGAGCGCATCGGCAATTTCGCCCCATATGCCTTAATTGGAGGCAAACTGAGCCGGGACATGCAGTCACAAGCCGACGTCAACCAAAGCCTCCAAGACGGCTACATCTTGAAATTGGCCAAGTCCAATTCCAGCATCGATGTTGGCGCAGGCGCGGATTTCTTCTTGCCGTTTTTCAAATTCTCAGTGGAATTGAAAACGGAATTCGGCATGCGAAATGTCTTGATTCAGGACGACACCCCTTTCAGTGCTGCCTTTGATGAGCTGCGCACCCGCAGCTTTATCATCAGCTTCACCTTTGAAGGGTGAGGATGCACCACTCTCCTTCCCGGCGCAGCCCTGTTTTCTTGAGTCCATGAGATTGGCCTGCCTCCACCAGTGAGGCCACGTCGGGGTCCATGAACCCGCTCAACATGAGGGTAGCGCTCTGAGCCATGGTCTGCACATACGCACCAAAGTCGGCCAGCAAAATGTTGCGGTTGATGTTGGCGATCACCACGTCAAACTGGCCTTGGTCTTCTGGGGTCAACACCTGCGCTCCCCCTTCACGAATGGCAAGCCCCTTTCCGTCGATCCCATTCAAACTGACGTTTTCTTCTGTATTGCGCACACTCCATGGGTCAATGTCCACCAACAGCACTTGCGACGCACCCCGCAGCGCAGCATAGATCCCCAATACGCCCGATCCGCAGCCCATATCCAGAACGGATGTGCCACTCCAATTCATGTTCACCATCTCGGCAAGAAGACCACGGGTGGTTTCATGGTGCCCTGTTCCAAAAGCCATTCTGGGCTGTATGGTCAACTGATGCTCAAAACCCTCGCCGTGCTTTCTGTTGTGAAACGGCGCCGACACCCGAATGGACGCGTCGATTTCTACCTCGGCGTAATCGGATTCCCATTGGGCGTTCCAATTCTCCTCCTCCACCTCGGAAACCTGCCACTGCTGCAGACCCAGCGGGGCCAGTTTTTCCTGAATGCGTCCCAATTCGGCTAGGTCCAATTCATCGCCTTGGGCAAAAGCATGAAGGGCATCACCCTTGTGTTCGAACATGCTACAACCGGCCTCTGACAGCCATGCAGTGGCAATGTCCCGACCGGGCTCTGAGGGAGAGCAACGCACTAAAATTCGATGCCAACCCACAATCAGATGGCTTCGGCTTGCATTCGCTTCGCTTGCGCGCGGCCTGCTGCCTCAACCAAAGCGTGGAAGTGCTCAGGGTTCAAGGCTGCACCTCCTATGAGTCCTCCATCCACGTCGGCGCAGGCAAACAGCTCATCGGCATTGGCGGGTTTGCAACTGCCCCCATAAAGAAGGGGAATGGACTTGGACACATCAGCATCAAAGGCCTCTGTGATCCATCCTCGAATGGCCGCGTGCATTTCTTGCGCTTGCTCTGCCGTCGCGGTCAACCCGGTTCCAATGGCCCAAATGGGCTCATAAGCCACCACCACTCGACTCATGTCCTCTGCAGGTAAGCGTAAGATGCCGGACTCCAACTGGCGAAGCACCTTGTCGAAATGAACATTGGACTGGCGGTCCTGCAGGCTCTCACCGCAGCAAAAAATCACGCGAAGTCCAGATTCCAGCACGCGGTCCACCTTTTCGGCCACCGCTGCATCCTCGTCCCCATGTCCGTCGCGCCTTTCGCTGTGACCAACGATCACGTCTTGGACGCCGCAACCAGCAAGCATGTCTGCGGTAAACTCTCCAGTTTGAGCACCAGGACCCGTTGCAGAAACATTCTGGGCACCGAGTCGGAAAGGCACTCCTTCCTGCCCCAAAGCCGCCAAATACGGCGCTGGTGGCGCAATCGACACTTCAACACCCTCTGCAGGTGGAGTCAGTTTCGCAAAAGCGTTCGCAAATTCTTGCGCTTCGTTGAATGACTTATTGCTTTTCCAATTGCCAGCTACGAGCATGTTTCGGTGGTTTGTAGCGGGAATGGTCCCGCTGATTTGAGGGCGAAAGTTAGCCCCCGCAATCCAGCTGGCCCCTCCCTTTGCAACAGAATGGTCCAGCACACATCATCGTCTCCTTCCCTTGTGGAATTAGAAGGCCTCTTGAGCCGCCATTGGGGACATTCGGCTTTTCGGCCTTCCCAAGAGAAGGTGGTTCTGGCCGGGGCTCAAGGACGTGATGTATTGGCCATCCTTCCCACGGGTGGAGGGAAATCAGTCTGCTACCAAGTCCCAGGGCTATACCGTGGAGGCGTTTGCTTGGTGATCAGTCCTCTGGTGGCGTTGATGGCCGACCAAGTCAACGGGCTCAAAAAAGCTGGCTTGACGGCCGAATCGCTTACTTCTCAAGTTCACCCCAAAGCGGTGGAGCGCATTTTGTCTCGGTTTCAATACGGGCCGGGAGGTTTTCTTTTTGTGGCGCCTGAGCGTTTGACTCAGCCTGAATTTCAGGTGGCCTGTCAAGCCATGCCCGTTCGAACCATTGTTGTGGATGAAGCCCACTGCATCAGCCAATGGGGCCATTCTTTTCGTTCTGACTATCTCCACATCGGGGTCATGCGCCAATGGCATCCCAATGCAAATTGGATCGCCCTCACGGCCACAGCCACCGACCGGGTGGCGGGGCACATTGAACAGTCCCTTGGCTACAATGAATGTGCCCGATTCCGGGCACCCATGCGTCGGAACAACTTGTCCTTTCAGGTACAGCAGGTCTTGAACAAGGAACAGGCTGTTGTGGACTGGGCGAAGCACACTTCTGGATCAGCATTGCTCTACATGCGCACCAGAAAAGAGACTGAGTCCATGGCGAAGACCTTGGTCTTCAACGGCGCACATGCCGCTGCTTACCACGCCGGACTTTCCCGAGATAAGCGGGATTCAAATCAACAGGCCTGGATTTCTGGAGAGTTGAAAATCTTGGTGTGCACCACTGCTTTTGGAATGGGCATAGACAAAGCCGATGTCCGCAACATCGCCCACACCCACATTCCCGAGTCACCTGAAGGTTACATACAAGAAGCTGGGCGTGCTGGCCGAGATGGTTTGCCGGCAGAATCGGTGCTGCTTTTGGACGAACGGGCTTGGGACGAAGCTGCGCTGAGGGTGAAGGGACTTTGGCCCTCTGAAAAGACCGTCCGGGCCGTCCTCCAAGGGCTCGCCAATCAATTGGAATTGCCCGTTGGAGCCGTTTCCGAGGCCCCACAGGAGGTGGACCTCAAAGAGTTGTGCAGATTCGCCCGCTGCAACATGGGGCAAGTCAGAACTTCCCTCGACATATTGAGCAGGGCGGGTCATCTCCATCAAGAAATGGGCGACCCACGGCTTTGGTTGACTTGGGCAGAATCCATGCAAAAAGACCCATCGCCCCCCTCAAATGGTCAGGTGGACCCGCGGTGGATGCAAGCCTTGTTGGCCATGTGCCCCCCCAAAGAGAGAAAACGATGCGTGTTGGATGTCATGGCATGGGCCAACACCTTGGCGTCATCCGGAGGCCAAGCTTGGGGACATTTGCGACATTGGGAAGAATTGGGTTTGGTGGAGCTATCCACCCCTGAGACCCGGGCCTCTGTTTCATTTGTAACGGCCAGACCCGATGCATCATCTCTGGTGCTGACCTCTGACTTGTTGTCCGACCGGGTCAAGGAGTCCGAGGAGCGATGGGAGGCCATGGCCGGCTACATCTCCACCGATGGCTGTCGAGCTCAAGCCCTGGAGCAGTGGTTTGAAGACAACGCGGGTGAGCCTTGTGGAATCTGCGACGTGTGCTCGCCTGATCCTCCTCCGGCCAAGCAGCAGATATTGAAATGGGTCGGCAATGGAATCTCCACCCTCGAACTCAAGAGACTCATCCCATTGGCCCATCACGATTCAGCCCGTGAATCATTGGAGTGGATGAGGGCCGAAGGTGACCTTGAATGGAAGGGGTCTTGGATACGACCAACAGGCCCAACCACTGACCCAACCTGAAGCCTGTAAGGCTACCTTCGCCGAATGTCCAAGGTTGCTGACCCCGTTGACCATGCCCATGTTCACCTCCTTTCTGGAAAGGAAAAAAGCATCCTGAGGGGGCACCCTTGGGTGTTTTCAGGGGCCATTGGCAAACTGGAAGTCGACGAAAACCCGCCAAAGGCCGGAGATTGGGTGAAGCTCCTGACTTCTGGCGGCCAATGTTTGGGCTGGGGACATTGGGGAGAAGGCTCCATTGCGGTTCGATTGTTGCAAAGAGAAGACAGCCCTGAGCCACCTTCTGAAGTGTGGTGGACAGCTCAATTCAAGGCGTGTCTGAACGTGCGCCAAAATGTGGGACTCTGGAGCCCAGATCCAAGCCACGACGGCGGGTTTCGATGGGTTCATGGGGAGGGAGATGGCTTGTCCGGGCTTGTGGTGGATTGTTATGCCGGCGTGGCTGTGGTCCAAACGCATTCCATGGGCATGCACAAGGCTTTGTCCAACATCGCAGCGGGGTTGAAATCCGCCATGCCAACCCTGAAAGGGGTGGTCAATAAGAGCACAAACCTGCTGAACAAGCTCAATGAATCCGGTGCGGAAAATGCCCAAGACGGCTGGGTGTGGAAGGCCGGAGATCTTCCGCTCCCCCATCCCTTTCAAGAGCACGGATTGAAGTACCAGTTGGACCCGATTGGGGGGCAAAAAACAGGGTTCTTCTTGGACCAAAGGGACAATCGAAAGCTCTTGATGGAATGGGTCAATGACCGGGAAGTCTTGAATGCCTTCAGCTATACCGGTGGATTCAGCATGGCCGCTCTCCAAGGCGGCAGCTCGAAAGTGGTGAGCCTTGACGCATCAAAAGCTGCCGTGGAACAATCTGAGCAACACGCTTCCATCAATGGTTTCGAAGACCGCCATGAAGGCGTTTGCGGCGATGTGCTTCAATACTTGAAGTCTGTTGATTCGTTGCCCCCGGTTGTGATATTGGACCCCCCTGCCTATGCGAAAAGCCGGAATGCTCGT
>CALKHD010000193.1 GCA_938092195.1 uncultured Flavobacteriales bacterium
CGGTGCTCGATGTAATGGAAAATCATCTCCCTCAAATTCAACAGCTGAGGGCGCCCGTTGACCAGGGCAATGTTGTTCACCGAGAAGCTGGTTTGCAACTGGGTGTATTTGTAAAGCTTGTTGAGTACCACATTGGGGATGGCGTCTCTCTTCAAGTCGAAGACCACGCGCATGCCATTGCGGTCAGATTCATCTCGAATCTCGCTGATTCCCTCAATCTTTTTGTCATTGACCAAGTCCGCAGCCTTCCGAACCATGTCGGCTTTGTTGACTTGGTAAGGAATCTCCTCAATGATGATCTGCTCCTTTCCAGTTCGGGTTTCCTCAAAGCGAGTCTTGCCCCGCATGACCACCCGGCCCTTTCCAGTCTCAAATGCATCGCGAACCCCTTCGACACCATAAATGACTCCGCCGGTAGGAAAGTCTGGAGCCTTCACGTGCTCCATGAGGCCTTCCACCGAAATGTTGGGGTCCTCAATCATGGCCACGCAGCCATCAATGACCTCCGTCAAGTTATGCGGCGGCATGTTTGTGGCCATACCAACGGCAATACCAGAAGCACCATTGACCAGCAATCCGGGAATCTTGGCTGGCAATACAGTGGGTTCGGTCAGACTGTCGTCAAAGTTGTTGGCCAAGTCCACCGTCTCTTTGTCGAGATCCGACAACATCTCCTCGGCGATTTT
Source organism: uncultured Flavobacteriales bacterium (assembly GCA_938092195.1). Lineage (GTDB taxonomy): Bacteria > Bacteroidota > Bacteroidia > Flavobacteriales_D > Sanyastnellaceae > UBA8752. The sequence goes on from CALKHD010000193.1 coordinate 687, forward strand.
CCGAAGCCTGGCCTCGGTGTAACGCATGGCCGCAGGATTGTCGCCATCAATGGAACCAAAGTTTCCCTGACCATCTACCATGGGATAGCGCATGGACCAGTCCTGAGCCAAACGAACCATGGTGTCGTATACCGAGCTGTCACCGTGTGGGTGATACTTTCCCAGCACCTCTCCTACAATTCTTGCCGATTTCTTGTGCGCCCGATTGGACAAAACCCCCAACTCCAGCATGCCAAACAGCACGCGGCGATGGACGGGTTTCAATCCGTCACGAACATCGGGCAAAGCCCGGGACACAATCACCGACATCGAATAATCGATGTAGGCCGACTTCATCTCATCCTCAATCGAAATTGGGATAATCTTCTCTCCTTCTGCCATGTTGTCATTGCCCTGCAGGCCCTGTTTAAGGACCTATATATGGGCAAAGCGAAAATACCACCTGACAAGCCGTTACAAAGCGCATTCTGGCCCGTATTTTGAACAAGGCGCACGGTTGCATGTGGAAAATGTAACGCAGACAAAGTCCTCGGCGTGCGGGGCATCGATAATTTTGAATCATGGGGTTTACTCCCCTTTACAGTTGAACATGGACGCAAAATTCTCACCACGCGTGAAAGACGTCATAACCTATAGCCGTGAAGAGGCCCTGAGACTGGGCCACAACTACATCGGCGTAGAGCATCTCCTCTTGGGGATCATTCGAGAAGGTGAAGGCACTGCCATTCGCATTCTCGAAGGGTTGAATGTCGACCTCTCACGCCTTCGGAAAATGGTCGAAGGAAGCATTACGCCTTCCAATGTGACCGCCGGAAACCCCGGCAACATCCCCTTGGTCAAGCAAGCGGAGAAGATTCTCAAAATCACCTACCTCGAAGCGAAGACCTTCAAAAGCCCGGTCATTGGCACCGAGCACCTGTTGCTTTCCATATTGAAAGACGAGAACAACGTGGCCACAAAAGCCCTGCTCGCGCTGAATGTGGACTATGACGAAGCCAAAACAGAATTCGAAAACATCCTCACCGATGGTGGGGGATCAGAAACACCACGCGCAGAATTTCCAGGAATGACAGACGACGAAGATGACCGCGGAGCCACACCGAGTGGCCCAGGAAGAGGAAGTGCCTCAAAAACCGACAGCAAGAGCAAAACCCCTGTGCTCGACAACTTTGGCCGGGACCTCACCGCCATGGCGGAAGAAGGCAAGCTCGATCCCATTGTAGGCCGGGAAAAAGAAATCGAACGTGTCAGTCAAGTGCTGGCCCGTCGCAAAAAGAACAACCCCCTCCTGATTGGAGAACCTGGGGTTGGAAAAAGTGCCATTGCTGAGGGACTGGCCCTGCGCATTGTAGAGAAGAAGGTCTCTCGCGTTCTGTTTGGAAAGCGAATTGTTACGCTCGACGTCGCATCTCTGGTCGCCGGCACCAAATACCGAGGACAATTTGAAGAGCGCATGAAGGCCGTGATGAACGAGCTTGAAAAAAGCCTTGACGTCATTCTCTTCATCGACGAAATCCACACCATTGTTGGCGCTGGAGGCGCTTCTGGATCACTGGATGCCTCCAACATGTTTAAACCGGCCTTGGCACGGGGCGAGATTCAATGCATTGGAGCCACCACCCTGGATGAGTACCGCCAGCACATCGAAAAAGATGGCGCCCTTGAAAGGCGTTTCCAGAAGGTTTTGGTGGAACCCACCACAGTGGACGAGACCATTCAAATTCTCAACAACATCAAAGACAAGTATGAAGAGCACCACTCTGTTAATTACACAGACGAGGCCCTTCGCAGCTGCGTGTCATTGACCTCCAGGTACATCACCGATCGTCACCTTCCGGACAAAGCCATTGACGCTTTGGATGAAGTGGGCAGCCGTGTGCACCTGAACAACATCAATGTCCCCCAGGAGATCATCGACATTGAGCAGGAAATCGAGGAAGTCAAAGAGGAGAAAAACCGCGTTGTGCGCAGCCAGAAGTATGAGGAAGCTGCAAGGCTCCGCGATTCTGAGCGCCAACTTTCGGAGAAACTCACCGCCGCCAAGAAAAAGTGGGAAGAAGACACCAAGACCCACCGTGTGACCGTGACCGAAGATCACGTAGAGGAGGTGGTCGCCATGATGACCGGCATCCCTGTCCAGAGAATCGCCGAAAAAGAGAGCGGCAAACTCTCGCGGATGGAAGAGGACATGGCCAATCGCGTGATTGGACAGCCCACAGCCGTGCGCCAAGTGGCCCGAGCCATCAAGCGAAATCGCGCCGGACTGAAGGACCCCAACAAACCCGTTGGTTCCTTCATTTTCCTCGGACCAACCGGCGTGGGAAAAACCCAATTGGCCAAGGAGCTTGCCAAAAACCTCTTCGACTCCGAAGAAGCCTTGATTCGCATCGACATGAGCGAATACATGGAGAAGTTTGCCGTGAGCCGTTTGGTTGGAGCACCTCCGGGATATGTGGGGTATGAAGAAGGCGGACAACTCACCGAAAAGGTGAGGCGCAAGCCCTACTCCATCGTGTTGCTCGACGAGATTGAAAAGGCTCACCCAGACGTCTTCAACCTCCTTTTGCAAGCCCTGGACGACGGTCAGCTCACAGACAGCTTGGGCCGACGTGTTGACTTCCGCAATACCATCATCATCATGACGTCCAACATTGGAGCCCGACAGCTCCAAGACTTTGGAACCGGTGTTGGTTTCTCCACGGGAGCCAAACAGTCCAAGGAAGGCGACGATCGTCGTGGTGTGATTCACAACGCTTTGAAGCGCGCCTTTGCCCCCGAATTCTTGAACCGAATCGATGATGTCATTGTCTTCAACAGCTTGAGCCGCGACGACATTCACCGCATCATCGACCTCGAACTCAGCAAGTTGTTTGGGCGAATTGAAAGCTTGGGATACGGCATCACTTTGACGGATGCCGCCAAAGATTTCTTGGTCGACAAAGGCTACGATGAGCAATTTGGCGCAAGGCCACTCCGCCGTGCTCTTCAGAAGTACCTCGAAGACCCCCTCGCTGAAGAAATCATCAGCGCACAATTGCAAGAGGGAGACAAAATCGAAGGTGATGCCATGGAAGGCCAAGAGGAATTGGCCATCCGAATCATCAAAGGCAAAGCCCCAAAAGGCAAGAAAAAGTCTGACAAGGGTGATGCTCCCAAACCGGAAGCTCCTTCTGATGAAACCGCCCCTGAAGCCACCGAGGACAAGGGCAAAGAAGAAGACCCAGCCTGAGCATGGACATCCTCCATCAGATTTTCGATCGAATCCGTGATGCCAACCGATACGCGGTTGCTGCAGGGGTCTTCCTCATTTGGATGTTGACCCTTGCAGATGTCGACCTGATTCGCATGGTCAAAACCCACAATGCGCGGGTTCAAATCGAAACGAAAATGGAAGGGCACGCAGAACGCATCGCCAGCCTGAATGCTGAATTAGAAAGAATGGGGGCAGACGCATCAGCAAAAGAGCGTCATGCCCGCGAAAACTACTTCATGCACAAGCCTGAAGAAGACGTCTTCGTTTTCCGTTGAAGTTCATTGGCCTGCGCCCTGCGGGGTTTCTTACCCAAAACCCGAATTAAGGAAAAGCCCTGTTTGGCAGGAAAAGAGCTGTATCGATTGAGCACTCGGCTCAATACAGCACCCGCCATTAGCTGCTGTGGTCTCGCACGATGACCCAATCACCCTTGATCTGTCGCCATACCAGACTGAACCAACCCGCAAGTGGTTCCAGCTCCCCTCGCCCGTCTAAATTCCACGAACCGACCATCAAGGCGACATCGTCGGACACAAACTCGACGTTTTTGACCCCAAAAGTCAACTGGCCCATGGCCTCAGTATTGGGGTATCCCTTTTTGTAATTGTCCAGCGTCGTTTGCCATCCAAAAGATGGCCCCCTGCTTCCCACGAAAAGCAAGCTGTCGGATGCCCAGTAGGCCGACATAAAGCCCTCCAAATCGCCTTGGTTCCATGCCCTTTCTTGGGCCTCCATTCGGACCCTGATGCGCGCTTCATCCCCTGCATGGTCCTTTGGGACGCTGCTGGTGTTGCAACCGGAAAGAATGACCCAAGCCAAAACTGTCCCTGTCAAGAAGCCCTGGATGTTCATGGATCGAAAGGTCTGCGAAAATGAAAAGCCCCACAAAGGCCGTTAGACATTGAATCGGAAGTGCATGATGTCTCCATCTTGAACGATGTACTCCTTCCCTTCTACACTCAGCTTTCCAGATTCTTTGACCGCCTGCTCGCTGCCCAAGGCAACAAAGTCGGCGTACTTCATAACCTCTGCGCGAATGAACCCCTTCTCGAAGTCCGTGTGAATCACGCCGGCCGCTTGGGGAGCCGTGCTTCCCTCCTTCACTGTCCATGCGCGCACTTCCTTCTCTCCCGCAGTGAAGTAGGTCTGCAAATTCAACAATGAATAGGCCGACCGGATGAGCTTGGCCACACCCGCCTCTTTCAGGCCAATGTCCGCCAAGAACATTTCACGCTCTTCGGCATCCTCCAATTCGGCAATGTCTGCTTCGATTCCTGCGCCAATGATGAGCGTTCCAGCCCCCTCACCTTCGGCCATGGCACGAACCCTGGCCACGTGGTCGTTGCCGTCCACTACAGCGGCTTCCTCCACATTGCAGACGTAGAGCACCGGCTTGCCCGTGAGCAACTGCATTTCTTGGAACAAAGGCTCTTCAGAGTCCTCACGTTCTACAGCCCTGGCCGATATGCCCTGCTCCAATGCCGCTTTGACGCGTTCATAGAGGTCCACTTGCTTGCGGGCGTCTTTGTCACCAATGGATGCTTGCTTGGCCACCTTTTGCAACCGGGTTTCCACCGTTTCCAGGTCCTTCAACTGAAGCTCTGTGTCAATCACTTCTTTGTCGCGAATGGGGTCCACTGATCCGTCGACATGAACGATGTTGTCGTCCTCAAAACACCGCAAGACGTGCAAAATCGCATGGGTCTCCCGGATGTTGGCCAAGAACTTGTTGCCCAAGCCTTCACCCTTGCTCGCACCTTTGACCAGCCCGGCAATGTCCACAATCTCGACGGTGGTGGGCACGGTGCTTTGGGGCTGAACAATGTCCACCAGACGCTCCAACCTCTCATCGGGAACGTTGATGACCCCAAGGTTGGGCTCAATGGTGCAGAACGGAAAATTTGCACTCTGCGCCTTGGCGTTAGAGAGGCAGTTGAACAGGGTGGACTTGCCCACATTGGGGAGTCCGACGATGCCACATTTCAGGGCCATGTTGAATCGGTTTGGGCGGCAAAGATAACCGAGCCGCGACCGCTCGACTTTCCCTTGTTTTGTCAACATCCTCAGAGGTGGGCACTTCTCTGCACGTACTTTCGTTTCGCTTAAAGGAAAACCTCCTCATGTCCTCTCCCTCCACACTCCGTGACCTCTGCACTCAAGTCCGCCGCGACATCGTTCGAATGGTCCATGGCGCCAGCTCTGGACACCCTGGTGGCTCTTTGGGCTGCACAGATTTCTTGGTCAAGTTGTACTTCGAAGAGATGCAGATTGACCCTAGCAACTGGAGCATGGACGGGAAAGGTGAAGACCTGTTTTTTCTGTCCAATGGGCACATTAGCCCTGTTTGGTACAGCGTTCTTTCTCGCCGAGGATACTTCGATGTTCCTGAACTGGCAACGTTTCGCAAACTGAACAGCCGCTTGCAAGGCCACCCAGCAACTGAAGAAGGCCTTCCGGGCATTCGGGTCGCGAGTGGATCATTGGGCCAGGGTTTAAGTGTCGCCTGCGGTGCCGCTCAAGCCAAAAAGCTCAACGGGGAAGACCGTTGGGTTTACACCCTCCATGGAGACGGCGAATTGCAAGAGGGCCAAATCTGGGAAGCTGCGATTTATGCAGCCCACCACAAAATTGACAACCTGATCAGTTTTGTGGACTGGAACGGACAGCAAATCGATGGTTCTGTGGAAGACGTCATGTCATTGGGCAGCCTTCACGACAAGTGGAGCGCCTTCGGATGGGAGGTCATGGAATGCAATGGCCACGACCTCGAAGACCTGGACCGCGTCTTCAAAGCTGCCCGCGCAGCGGGAGGAAATGGAAAGCCCGTCATGGTGCTGATGCGCACGGACATGGGCCGCGGTGTCGATTTCATGGAAGGCACCCACAAATGGCATGGCGTGGCCCCCAATGACGACCAATTGGAGTCTGCATTGTCTCAACTCGAAACTTCCCTCTCCGACTATTGATGAGCAGCCAGAGGTGGCCACACTTGGGCCTCTGGCCTTTGCTGTTCTTCATCCTGTTTGGATGGAGCAGTCCCACCCTGCACGCCCAAAGTGACCCCGAAGCCACCGACGAGGTCACCCGCATCTTGTTTGTCTTTGACGCGTCCAATTCCATGAACGCCTACTGGGACCGTCGCCGGAAGTGGGATGTTGCACGAGAGCTTCTCGCTGCCTCTTTGGACAGTTTGATCGGAATCGAGAACCTTGAATTGGGTCTGAGGGTCTATGGCCATGGAACCAAGCACGTCAAGGGACAGCAGGATTGCGATGACACTGAATTGGTCGTGCCCATCGGACCGGGACGAAATCTCATCATTCAACAAGAGCTGAAAAAGCTCAAGGCCCAAGGCACCACCCCCATCGCGCGGTCATTGCTCAAAGCTGCAGACGATTTTGCCGCCACCAGCGGCCCTGGCAAAAATGTCATTCTTCTGATCACCGATGGCATCGAAGCCTGCGATGAAGACCCCTGCGCCGTCTCGCGGGCCCTCCAAGCACAGGGAATTGTGATCAAACCCTTCATCATTGGAATCGGATTGGAAGAACAGTACCGAAGCACCTTCCAATGTGTGGGTCGATACTTTGATGCATCAGAGCCGGAAGGATTCGCCGATGTCCTGGACATTGTGATTGACCAGGCCATCCACCGCACATCGGCACAGGTGAATCTGCTCAATTCAAAAGGAGAGCCAGTTGAGAGCAACCTGCCTTTTGAAGTCATTGAGAAAAAATCTGGTCATCCCGTCATTCAAGCGGTTCACACATTGAATTCCGCATCGGTTCCGGACACACTCGTTTTGAACCCAGTGCCGGTTTATGATGTGGTGGTTCACACTTTGCCTCCTGTGATCGCTGAAGACATCACATTGACCCCGAGAATTCACAACCACATTTCCATTGAAGCCCCAACCGGCTTTCTGGACTTGAGCCTCCCGAATCCTCGGAGTGTGCTGTCTGACCTGTCTGTTCGGGTCACTTTGGCGGGCGAAGATTGCTCCACGGTTTTTCATCAAAACATGGGTAGCCGCCAGCGCTATCTCATGGGTACCTATGATGTGGAATTCCCAACCCTGCCTCCTGTCTTGGTTCAAGGAGTGAAAATTGGTGACAAACGAATCGTTCCCATTGGAATTTCAGAGCCCGGTTTGCTGAGGCTCAATACCTCTTCAATGGGATATGGAGGGCTTTTTCTTGAAACGGAAGAAGGCCGTCAAATGGTGGTGCCTTTCAATGGCACAGACCCCTCTGGCTCCTACAACCTTCAGCCTGGGCGTTACGTCATGGTATTCCGCGCCAAACGCGCTCAAACAACAGAATTGTCCGTCACCCGCACTTTTGACCTCCGTTCAGGAGGCATGCACACCATTGAATTGTAATCATGCTCGACTTTATCACTGCCGACAACTCCGAACTCGAAGCCCTCGAACGCAAAGACACGCGAAGTGGCTTTGGACAGGGCCTTCTTGAGGTGGGACAAACCCACCCAAATGCTGTGGCGCTTTGCGCAGACCTCACCGGGTCTCTCAAAATGAACGCATTCAAGGATGCCTTTCCAGACCGCTTTCACCAAGCCGGCATCGCAGAAGCCAACATGATTGGCGTTGCCGCAGGCATGACCATTGGTGGCTTGATTCCGTTCACAGGAACGTTTGCCAACTTCTCCACTGGGCGGGTGTACGATCAGATTCGGCAGAGCGTGGCCTACAGCGAGAAAAACGTCAAGATTTGCGCCTCTCACTGCGGCTTAACCTTGGGTGAAGATGGAGCCACGCACCAAATCTTGGAAGATGTGGGCATGATGAAAATGCTCCCCAACATGACGGTGATTCACACGTGCGATTATGAGCAGACCCGGAATGCCACCCACGCCATTGCCAAGCACCATGGTCCGGTGTACTTCCGTTTTGGAAGGCCCAAAGTGCCCATCATTACCGAAGTCGACACCCCATTCATCATCGGTCAGGCTCGGCGCGTGATGACCGGGTCAGACGTCACTTTGGTGGCCAACGGTCACTTGGTTTGGAACGCCATTTTGGCTGCACGACAGCTGGCCGCTGAAGGGATTTCAGTCGACCTCTTGGACATGCACACCGTGAAGCCCATGGATGAAGCTGCGTTGATCGAAAGCGTGGGACGCACAGGATGCTTGGTGACAGCCGAAGAGCACCAGAAGGCTGGAGGAATGGGTGAAAGTGCTGCAGCATGCTTGGCCAGCCATGTGCCAACACCACAGCGCTTTGTTGCCGTCAATGACAGCTTTGGAGAATCTGGCACACCTGCTCAGCTCCTCGAGAAGTATGGATTGGGACCTGCAGCAATTGTGACCGCTTGCAAAGAGGTCATCGCAGTCAAGCAAGGGCTTCCAGCCTGATGAAGCAACTGCGTTTGGCCTGATCCTTATGACTCGGTGCGGCTTGGAACTCCATCCATGGCCGCCATCGCTTGATACAATTGATCGCGATGGAGCTTGGTTGCAGGCAACAATGGCAAGCGCGGAGATGCCCCGCAAATGCCAAGCAAGTTGCACACAGCCTTGATTCCTGTTGGGTTGCCCTCGGCAAAGAGTACGTCCAGCAAAACCTGTTGGTCTTCCAACATTTTTCCTGCCTCTTTCACCGAGCCAAATGAGGCCAAATCAAGGGCTTCTGCCCATCGATCTGGAAAGGCATTGCCAATCACACTCACCAAACCGTCTCCTCCCATGGCCATCATGGGAATGGCATTGACATCGTCTCCGGAAAGCAGGGCAAACGTGTCTGCGACACCGGATCGGATCTTCTGAAAAGCCGCCATGTCATCGTTCGCCTGTTTTAAGGCCACGACTTGCGGACAGGTGCTGGCCACCTCGATCACTGTTTCTGGTTCAATGTTGACGCACGCTCGAGAAGGAACGTTGTACATGATGATGGGCAAGGAAGTCACCTCGGACAGCGCCTGGTAGTGGGCCACCAGTCCTTGTTGGCTGGGCTTGATATAAGCCGGAGGGCTGACCAAAAGGCCATCCAACCCTCGGGTGTCCATGGCTTCCATCCTGCGGACCGCAGCCGCGGTCCCTCCACTCCCATCAAAACCCGCCACAATGGGGAGCCTACCTGCGTTGACCTCTTGGACAAAGTCCAACACTCGACGCTGTTCTGACTCATCCATCAATTGGGCTTCACCTGTGCTGCCCAACACCACCAAAAAGTGCGCCTTGCTTCCAGAAACGTGGTGAACCATTCGTTCCAAACCAGGGAAGTCAATGCTGCCGTCTTCGCTAAATGGCGTAATGAGGGCCACGCCGAGGCCACTGAATCGCTTGTTCATTTCAAGTCGAGTGTTTTCAAGTAATGCAACGCCAATTGAACGAAAGATGACATGTCGGATTCTTCAGGCCAGGTCAACATAAAATCTAAATCCTTCAGGCCCAACCCAGCCGGGCCCACTTTGAATGCAATCGTGGACCGTTTGAGCAATGCCTTCAAGGTCAAATTGTCGCCATTTTGTCCCAAGTAAATCAATACATCTCCTTCTCCCAATCCATCAGGGTTCACCTTGGGCAAGCCATTGGAGGCCACTTCGTCCCTCCAAAAAAGCTGAACTGCTCCGTGCTGCGGAAAATCTGATGGAGGAGATTGGCCTGCCTCCAAACTTCGGATCCGCTGCGCCCGCGCCTTGGCATGGGCCTTTTGGGTCAATCCGGTATCGGCCACAATCTTCCATGTGCCCAGCTCTGGATATCCGTTCAAGCCATCTACCAAGTCCTTCAATTGAGACCTCAAGGCGAGGGTGTCGGCTGGAACCAAAAAAAGGACTGAGGTGCTCTCGTCCACGCGGGTTCCCTGTCTGAGTCTGTCAGGGGATTTTTCCTTTTTGAGGGCAGAACGCCCCCATCTTTTCAGCAATGCTCGCATGGCAATCAGGCCCTACAATTTACAAGGGGCCATTGAAAAAAGGACTGGATTTCGCGGGAATGCCCATCAATTGCAAACAGGCCAAAAAAATCAGTGGCTCCCTTTGAGCTTGTCGGCAAAGAGCGCTTTGAACTTCTTCACCTTGGGGCCTACAACCGCCACGCAATACCCTTGATCTGGATTGCGAGCGAAATAATCTTGGTGGTACTCCTCTGCCACATAAAATGGAGCTTGTTCCTCGATGGTGGTGACAATGGGGTCCTCCCACAACCCAGCTTCTTCAGCGGCCTCTAAAGAAGCCTGGGCCAACTTGAACTGGGCTTCTGTCTGAGGGAAAATCGCAGAACGGTATTGTGTCCCTGCATCTGCACCCTGACGGTTCAATGTAGTGGGGTCATGCGTTCTCCAGAATACCTCCAACAGTTCTCCAAAACTGACCTCAGAAGGGTCAAACGTGATGCGCACGGCCTCGGCGTGACCCGTACGACCCGTGCAGATTTCCCGATATCCAGGATTCTTGATCTGTCCTCCAGTGTATCCACTCTCCACTTTCACCACCCCTGTCATTTCAACATAAATGGCCTCGGTGCACCAAAAACAGCCGCCAGCGAGAACAGCGTATTCCAATCCTTCAGGGGGAGTTGTGTTGAGCATGGATGGATTTGTGGGGTTTTGAGAAGATGAACTTGCAGCTTCACAACCGGAAGCAAAGCACGTCAACAATAGAAACGCGAAGGCGTGGGAGAATGTTCTTTTCATGGATGGGGGATTAAAAATCACTTCCCACCATTCAAACTCCGTGCCGGGTTCAGTGTTCTCGTGTAACTCCAACCGATTCCCCATCTGCGCTCCGGAGCCAACCATCCCAAAAGGTCATCGGTGGCCAATCCAAATTGCGCGCGGCTTTCTTTTCTGGCCAAAATCAAAGCTGCCGGCCACCTCACGTTACCACCTTCTCTCCAGCGAAAGC
>CALKHD010000194.1 GCA_938092195.1 uncultured Flavobacteriales bacterium
AGACCGCGTTGTCGCTCAGGTCTTGGTCGGAACCGCCATTGACACCCACTAGCAGCATCTGTATGTTGTTGTCTGTGGGAAGGAGGTTGTCCTCGATTGTAAATGTGACCAGGCCCTGTTCGCCAGACTCGATGTCCACGGATTCTTCCACAACATCTACGACAGAGCCATTGACCGTGACTTCGATTTCCACGCTTTCAATGGTTTGTTCTCCATCATTGGTCACAATCGCATTGACCCCCATCTGTTCGTTGCAAGTGGGATTGACTTGTCCGAAAGAGATGCCGGCATTGACCAAATGGAGGTTGGTCAGGACAAAGTCCAGGGTGTCGTTGTTGGCGTATCCGTCCTCTGGGTCCGATACGATTCCTGTGATCAGGTAATCTCCTGTCGAGGAGAAGTCCTGAGGCGTGGCGAATTGGAATTCAGCATCGCCAAAGGGGGCGATGGTTTCGGTGATGGTGAGTGTCTCCACGGGGTCGCCGTTCACCAGCAAGGAGAGGTCGAAATTCGACATGTCGTTCAACCCTGTATTGGCGACTTTCAGGGTAATCAACTCACTGTTTCCCAGTGATGAAGAGCTCTGAGGGTCAATGAGCTCTTCCACAGCCAAGTCGTTGTCGGCCTTGATGCCGGCCCAAAATGACACCCAAGGCCGGGCCTGTTTGATGGCCAGTTGGTCTTGAGCGGTGACCTTGTATTCGATGTCCATTCCGAAACCCTCGATGCCCTCTACGCCATAGAGCGTCGCGAACTCATCGTGGATCACGCCCAGGTATTCCCGCATGAGGTCGAGGTATTCGGCTTCCATCACGAGTTCTCCTGGATCGACGAGGTTGGACAACCTCAACACCACGTATCCAGCGCCTTGTGTGGCGTCCTCATAGAGCAAGATCTCCTCGGGGACGGCATTGGGCTCGGGGTTGGTGATCAGCGATTCGCCCACTTGGGTGTTCAAATAGAACGTGCCTTGGGTGTCGTAGATGGGGTCCAAGCTGATGCCCACTCCATTGGATTTCTCTTCCTGAAAATTGGGGTGACAGAGCACGCCCATGGCGGCCATGAAGTGGTCGACGCGGTAGAAGTCCCGCTCTTCATACGCCCTGAAGTTCCACATGCTCGCGTACACCTGCTTGATGGACTTGGAGATGTGCCCCTCGTCCAAGTGCTGGGTTTTGGAGGTGTAAAGGCCTGCGCCGCTGAATCCTGGTAGGTCTTCATTGTTGGTGCTCGACCGGCAGCGAACCGCCGTTCCAGGAGGGAAGTCATCGTGCATGTCTTGCAATTCCTGCAGCATCCATGCGGGCATGGGGGCGTCCTTGATGTCGTCGCGGAAGTCCCGGAGTCGGTCTTCGCGAAAGGCGATGTCATTGACAAAGGATTCATTGGCGATCATCACTTCTGCTTCTTCGTAGAAGTTGTTGAATTGCATGAATTCATCGTAGAAGTAGAAGGGGATGCCAAAGCCGTCTGGTATGGTCCCTTCTGGGAACCCGAACGTTCGCATGGTGGCCACATTGGAACACTTGGCTCCAAAGGCGGTGGACATGTCAAATGCTATGTCGTCCAAGGGGGTGATGGCCGTGATGCTCAAGTCGCGCTCCGGGATTTGTGCTTCGGTGGGGCGCAGGTCTTCGTACCATGCGTTGACTTCTTCCAGCGTGGCCTCTCTGATTTGGAAGGTCTCTTGCTCGACTTTAAAGTAGATGTAGTTCCCGAGTAAACTGCTGATGGAGTCGATGGAGAGCGGGTCGGCGATGTAGGCGTTGGGGACGTTGTCCTGGATGGCCCGCAGGTTCACGTGAGACAGGGGCGTTTGGATGACCGAGGTCATGATGCCACCGACCCTTGGGAGAGAATTGGGCAAGGCGTCGTAGAGCACGATGTCCCGAGACCCTGGGGTTTCATCCACCTCCATGTGACGAAAGAATCCATAGCCCTCTGCTTGGTGGAGCGGGATGTAATCTACGTCGCCAAACACTTCAGATTCGAGCACCACTTCAATGCCGGAGTTGTCGTAGTCTCCTGCGTAATTGTTGAGGTAATCGCCCTCATCGCCCTCGCCGATGAAGTGGGTCATGTTGTTTTGGAGGAAGGGCATGCTGGCCAGCAGCAGGTGGTAGGTCCGCTGGGTTGCCTCAAAATTGTAGGCGTTGCCAAATGAAAAATTGAACGCATACCCGCCGACGGTTCCATTGGGGTTGATTTGGGTCGGGTAATAGACGATTTCTCCGGATGAATCGTCTCCAATCACATTGGCATCGATGGCCCCCCAAAAACCGAAGTGGACCGTATGGGTGTTGCTGTTGATGAAGTACACCTTGGGTTCGGGGGTGTCCCGGTCCAGGATGCCGAATTTGACATAGAGCTGATCGTCGAGGAAGGGGGCCCAACCCACGTTGTTGACGGTGGCCAAGCTCATGAATGTCTCCGCGTCAGGAATGGAGGTGGAGCCGTCCTCGAAATCCACCGGCGCCGCATAATTCAACGGGGCGTCTGTGGGCATGTTCTGGTACTCTGTGATGTCATCCAC
>CALKHD010000195.1 GCA_938092195.1 uncultured Flavobacteriales bacterium
GTTCAAGGCTGATGGTGTCGGGGTTCCAAGCGCCCAAAACCTGAGCGCTCATCTCTGTATTGTTGACCTGAACATCGAAAACCCCGGTGTTCAAGTCCCCTCCGAGGGTCCAGTTGTCTGGACACCACCGGGTGCCCCATCCATCCAAAACGGGAACGGGGCCTTCTTGACGCTGGCCGCTGCACGCCCATTGGGTGTGGTCGCCGTTCATGAGAACAGAGTAGCCCAAGGGAAGTCCATCTTGGCTGGTGGCCATGACCTCCAGCGAGGCTTGAAGGTTCCCCAACGTCCAGTTTTCATCCTCTCGATCAAGGTCGATGAGGTCCAGGCTTTTCAATTCAATGAAAGAGGGCTGAAGGGGAGCTTCGGCCATGGGCTCGAAATTCCACAGCAGGTCAGATACCCGGATGGATTGGAAATGCAGGTCGACAGCTTGGCCTTGCAATTGCGGCACATCTTTGGAAGTGTTGAACCAGTTTTCCAGACGATTCAATGCCTGATTGGAGCCTCGAATGCCTTCAATCTCGATGGAGCGCCACCGGTTCACGTCCAAGCCTTCTGGTTGAAGGCTGATTTGGTTCACCTGGATCAACGTGTCTCCTCCAGGCTCATCCACAAGAATGGCCAAGCCTTGCAGCGCAACCCCAAGAGGCTTTCGGTCCACGCCAATGCCCTCGACCGAGACTTGGATGGGGTCTTCTGTCGCTGGCAGTGCGTCGTTGATGTGTTCCACGACAAAACGCACGGTGACGCGCTGACCATAGGGGGTCGCCAGCCAAATGAAAGGCACCAAAAGCAGGGCCAAGAATGCCCCAAGGGGCCACTTGATCCATCGCCATTTCCCCGCCATTGGGGATTTTGGTGTGGATGACTGCTCTTTCATTGCGTACTGCGAACTTCGCAACAGAAATAATGCCAGACTTCATGTCGGAAGAATCGATTCCGGAATTTGTACAACCAGGGGGCTTTCCGGTGAGTGTTCCCAACGCCATCATGCTGGGCATTGAGAGCTCATGCGACGACACGAGCATTGCCGTCATGAAGGGCGATGTGGTGTTGTCTCAGTTCACAGCCGCGCAACACATCCACTCCAAATACGGGGGCGTGGTCCCCGAATTTGCATCCAGGGCACACCAAAAGCACATTTTGCCTGTGTTGAATGGGGCTTTGGAACGGGCGGGTTGTGCCTTGTCAGATTTAAACGGAATCGCATACACCCGTGGGCCTGGACTCAATGGCTCTCTTTTGGTGGGCAGTGCTTTTGCCAGAAGTTTGGCATGGTCGCTGAATTTGCCCATGTGGCCTGTCCACCACATGAGGGCCCATGTCTTGGCCCATTGGATTTCCGGGGGCGATGCGCCGGCAGAGCCCATGATGGCTTTGACCGTTTCGGGTGGTCACACCCAATTGGTGGACGTGTCGTCGCCATGGGACTTAAATGTGGTGGGAACAACTTTGGACGATGCGGCGGGTGAGGCCTTTGACAAAGTCGCAAAGATGATTGGGCTGCCTTATCCGGGAGGGCCTGAGGTCAATCGATTGGCCCAGGAAGGAGACAGGTTTGCCTTTGAATTCACCTCGCCCCAAGTGGCGGGACTGGATTTTAGTTTCAGTGGACTTAAAACCTCGGTGCTTCGCACACTCGAGAAGAACAAAGAGGGCAGGGAGAAAGACTTGAAATGGAAGAAGGACGTTTGCGCGTCTTTGCAGCACACCATCGTGGCCATTTTGGTGTCGCGTTTGGAAAAAGCGGCCGACAGGTTTGGACGCAAGGCCATTGCCATTCAAGGCGGGGTAAGCGCAAATTCAGGCTTGCGAAGTGCCATTCAAGAACTGGGCGCACGTCGGGGTTGGAAGGTGCACATTCCGCCTTTTCAATACTGCACAGACAATGGGGCCATGATTGCCATGTCCGGTCAGTTTTCGTCCATGAAAAGCAAGCCAGGAGGACTTGGGGATGGTCCCTTGCCCAGGTGGCCGATGACTTGATTCAGTTGCCCAAGTCACCCCGGTGACCGAAGACCGGTGTCAGTCGGCGATGACCAGAGACTCGGCCAGGTGCGCGGTGAGCAACGACCAGTAACTCTTGGTCCAAGATTCCGTCATCCAACCATCGTCGCCAGAAGGCACGCCGATGTGATTCAGAATCAGGCACGTCTCACCGGTTTCTGTTCGCGACAAGCGAAGGTCAACCGTGGTGAAATGACCCGCAGGGAATTTCTTGTGTGTCCAAGCCAAAACGATGCGCTTGTTTTGGACCAAGTGAAGAAAATACCCTGTGTGGTTCTGATTGCACAAGGAAAAGGCACCGCCCTCATGGGGCTGGATGAAAGCTTCTTTCTCAGTGAATGCCACATGTGCATCCTGATCGAGCAGGGTCTCGAACACCTTTGCGGGAGGCGCAGGCAGTTCGATGACTTGATAAATGTTCTCCGTTTGGAGTTTCATGAGTCAAAAGGTGTGGCGATAAAAATAGCCGTTGGCGACGAGGGAGCCATGACCGAATCAATTCGTTCTCCACATCTTTTCGCGACAAGGCACGATGAGCCGAGCATGGGTGAGTGAATCCTCGGTAGAGATGTGCAGTCCCGATGTGGCCAATCCATCGATCAGCCGGAGCCGCTGGCGAATCAAATCCGTGGCGTGTCGCCTCCTCGAGGGTGATTCCACTTCTTGCGGGGCAATGCCCTCATGGGAAGTTTCCATGACCGAATTGGTGACCACAATCTCGGCGTGTTCGGCTCCGGAAGGAACGGCATGAATGTGAAGGCTGCCCGCTCCTTGCTCTGCAGTTCCGCCCAACCCGTGCCACAAAGCATTCTCCACCAGTGGCTGAACCAAAAATGCAGGAATGGTTTTTTTCTTCATGCGGTCGGGAAGGGGAGAAACACACCAGTCTAAGGGACGTTGCAATCGCCTCAACTCCAATTGCAAGTAGTCCTCCAAGACCTTCCATTCTTCTTCCAAACTCCACCAGCCGTCTTGGCTGGCTCGAATTTGACGTGTGGCCAGCCGTTTGAATGCACCCAAATTGGACACGCCCCGCTCGCCGTTGCCCTGAAGCATGTCATGCATGACGCCATTCAGGGCATTGAATAGGAAGTGGGGGTCCATGAGGTGTCGAAGCGCTGTGGCTTGAACTTCGGCGAGCTCTCGACGTTTGATCAGAGATTGACGAGCGAGCCATTCTTCGGCGGGGATGCGATTTCGCCAATGGTCCAATTCTGACTGCCTTTGGGCTTCTTCTCTTTGCAGGTGGTGCCGGACATTCCAATCCAAGTTGATCCAAAATCCGGTGAGACTCAGCAGGCCAATGGCGGCCACAGGCCAGGTGAATTCAGGGCCCACCGACCAGGCGAAACACAGGCCGGACAGCAGGAGCAAAAACGGCCACTGCGCTGTGTGCCGGCGCAACCAGTAAGCCCTTCTCCATTTTCTCCATTGCATCGGGGTCAAACGAAGCGCGGTGAACGCAATGCCAAAGGCCTGACCAATGAACAGTGCAATGGCGCAGGCCACCCCTGTGGATTCGCAGTACCAAGAGCCCAACATGAATCCAATGAAGGCCATGCAGCACTGGAAGACCAAAAAGAAGGGGCGCTGGCTTTGTCAGCGCAAGGCATGAATTTGCTGGCGTGGACTCAGTCCTCGAATGCCATCCGCAATTGCTGCTTGAGCTTGCGGTTGTATTCGTCCATCAACCACTGGCGGTAGTTGTCCGTGGTCTTGGAAATGCACTTGGTGTAGTCCCGAATGCGCTGCTCAATGTCTCCTTCCAATTCCTCGATGAGTTCGATTCCATGGAATTCATCTTCGGCCACATTGGATATCATGGTCACATGATGCGCCAGGCTGTCTTCAATGGCTGCCTTGGGCCTGCGGCCTTTGCGCGTGGCTTCGATGTATGCGTCCTTCATGATGAAAGGAGGCAGGTCTTGCACCTTGAACATCACCTTGAGCCTTTCGGGCATCTCGTAAACAAACGTCTCCTCGATTTCCTCATCGGTATACAGGCCGTCGAGGTAGGCATTCGGAGCGCGGAAGATGTCTTCCCAATTCACATGGGCATCCCACAAGCCGAATCGGCGCGCATTGTTGCCCAAGTCAATGACCGTGAAATCCTTCTTGTTTTTGAAGATTCGAGAACCCCGACCAATCATCTGGTGATACAGAGTCAAGGATTTGGTGGCGCGATTCAGGATGATCGTCTCCACAGAAGGCTCGTCGAAACCCGTCGTCAAGATGCTCACTGAAGTCAGGATGGCATCGGGCTTTTCATGAAACCAAGTCAAGATGTCCTGCCTTTCCTTTTCGGTGTGGGTGTTGTCGAGGTGTCGGATCTCATATCCTTCTTCCTCAAACAGTTGCGCCACCATCAAGGAGGTGTGAATCCCGTTGTTGAAGATGAGGGTTTTGGTTCCCTTCGCCTTCTCTTCATATGCGTACAGGAGCTTTTCCTGCATGAAGTAATTGCCATACAGACGCTCCGAGCTCGACACGGTATAGTCACCATTGATGCCCACTTTCAAGGACTTCAAATTGACGTCATAGCTGTATGTAGATGCCTTGGCCAGGTATCCTTGTCCCACGAGTTTCGAAATGGACTCACCCACCAAGACTTCTTGGTAGTTGTCCTTCAATGGCAATTTGATGTTGCTTGAAAGGGGCGTGGCTGTCACGCCCAGCAAAATCTGATTGTCGAAGAATTTGAAAAGCTTTCTGAAGCTGTTGTAGTGGGCCTCGTCAATCACCACCAAGCCCAGCTTATCGAAAGTGATGTGCTCGTCGTTCAGGCGGTTGTTCAAGGTTTCCACCATGGCCACGTAGCACCAATGCTCTTTGTCTTCGTCGAGGACTTTGACTTTGGAGTCAATGATCTTGTTGTCCACTCCGATGTCCGAAAGCATCCGGCTCGTTTGCCCCAAGAGTTCAATGCGGTGGGTGAGGATCAAGACCTTCTTGCCTTGTTCCAAAATGAAGCGCTTTGCCAACTCGCTAAAGATGACTGTTTTGCCTCCTCCAGTGGGGAGTTGATACAGCAAATTGTAGCGCTCGTTGAATTTCTTCATGCGCTCCATAATGGAGTCAATCGCTTGGGCTTGGTAGCCGTAAAGCTGCTTGCCTTCAGTCGAAATTAACTTGTCCTTTACCGCTTCGATCATAATAGGGATTCTGCAAAAGTACCCCTCGGAATGACGGATGACAATGAATGCGGACTTGTATTTTCGGAGGTTTCTCACATGTCGCACAATACTTCACATCCGCACGACGTGCGGAGCCGGCTCAATCACGAGCAAGCATGGGCCCTTAACGAAGGACAATGTGTTGATGATGCGTTGATTGAGGCTGTGAACAAGGCCTACTCAGAGGGGCCTTGTCATCCGCGACCCGAGGACTGGTTTCGGGCGCTGAATTTGGTGGGAACACCAAAAAAAGTTCGGGTGGTGATCTTGGGGCAGGATCCGTACCACGGCCCATCCCAAGCCAATGGCCTTGCTTTTTCTGTGAACCACGGCGTTCCGTTGCCTCCTTCATTGCGCAACATATACAAGGAGCTGTCGCGCGATGGTTTGGGCGTGCCGCCTGGTCATGGCGACCTGTCTGCTTGGGCTGCCCAAGGGGTGCTTTTGCTGAACGACGTTCTGTCCGTGGGCCAAGGCCAAGCCGCTTCACATTCGCGTTTTGGCTGGCAAGCGGTCACTCAGGCGATTTTGAAGCAATTGACCCATCGCCCGGTGGTTTTTCTGCTTTGGGGGCGGCACGCTCAGCTGCGGGCGGACGAATTACAAGGCCTCCGCCCAGACCATTTGATTTTACAGGCTCCTCATCCCAGTCCGCTGAGTGCGCATCGCGGCTTTTTGGGGTGCGGACATTTCTCCAAAGTCAACCAATGGCTGTCTTCGAGGGGTGAATCAGAAATTCAATGGCTCACAGGCCCTTGGTGATGGCCAATGGGTCAACTGGAGTCGGTATTTTCGTCCCATGAGTGCCCTCGAAAACACGTCAGGCGAATCTGGAAAATGGACCCTGCTCCAAGAGCTTTCCGGCCACCAAGGTGCCGTGTATGATTTGGCGCGAGGAGAGGAGGGAGATTTGTGGAGTGTCGGCGGAGATGGTTGGATGGTCCGGTGGCCGGCAGAAGATGGTGCGTGGTCGGTT
>CALKHD010000196.1 GCA_938092195.1 uncultured Flavobacteriales bacterium
TGTTGCTGCTTACTCGCCCGGAGAAGGTCGACCGGAAGGACCTGCCGAGGATGGCGTTTTGCGGACTCACAGGCGTGGGGATCAACATGTTGCTTTTCTTCAATGGACTGAACGTCACCAGCCCGTTGAATGCCAGTTTGATCATGACGGTGAACCCTGTTTTGGTGCTCATCGCCAGCGCTCTGATGTTGGGTCAGCCCATTGTTCGGCGAAGGCTCATTGGCGTGATCTTGGGGGGCATTGGTGCTGCGGCCATTCTCGTCTGGAGCAGTTCAGGAAATCGAATTCACGCCTCATGGCAAGGGGACTTGATGATCCTGATCAACGCAACCAGCTACGCTTTTTATTTGGTGGGGGTGAAGCCTTTGATGGCCAAATACCGCCCTTTGACTGTGGTCACTTGGGTGTTCCTCTTCGGTTGGTTGTTCACCACACCCATTGGCTGGGGACAGGCCATGGACATCGATTGGTCCGCCTTTGGCCCAGAGCAATGGGCTGGAGTGGCCTATGTGGTTTTGGCCACCACCTTCTTGGTCTACTTGCTCAACATCTTTGCGCTGCAGCACCTGCAGCCCACTGTGGTCAGCGTGTACATCTATTTGCAGCCGCTATTGGCCACGGTGCTCAGCTTGGCACAGGCCCATTATGGAGGCACGGATTACATGGTGGATGCGGGTTGGCCATTGCTGGTATTTGGTGGACTGATATTCGTTGGGGTATATCTGGTGGGCAGGCCGGTCCGGACGCAAGTGGGGAAGGGTTAATTTCAACCCATGGCCATTTCCAAACCCTTCAACTTGAATGCCTGGATCGAAGAGCACCGCGACTTGCTCAAACCTCCCGTGGGCAATAAGAACTTGTACGTGGACAGTGGAGACTACATCGTCATGATTGTGGCGGGTCCCAATGCGCGCAAGGACTATCACTACAACGAAACCGAAGAGCTCTTCTATCAGTTGGAAGGCCAAATCACAGTGCGCATCCAAGAGGATGGACAAGCGGTGGACATGAAGTTGGGTCCCGGCGACATGTATTTGCACCCCGCCAAGGTTCCCCACAGCCCCATGAGGGAAGCGGGTTCTTTGGGCTTGGTGATTGAGCGCAAAAGGGCCGGGTCTGACATGAAGGATGGCCTGTTGTGGTTTTGTGACGGATGCAACCACAAGCTCCACGAAACCTACTTCGAGCTTCGCAACATTGAGCAAGATTTCTTGCCGCGTTTCCGTGAATTCTATGGAGATGAATCCAAACGCACCTGCACATCTTGTGGAGACGTGCTGCCCACAGATCCACGTTTCGTGGACCAAGACTGAGTCGAGCAACCCCTCTTCATTTCTTGACGTTTTACGTTCATAACCCCCCGTATACATGCGTTTCTGCCCTTTTTTCTTTCTTTTTTTTCTGCCGCTTTGTGCTGTTGCCCAACCTGAATTGGTGAATGGCAGCGTCTGTCTGGACATTGAAGTGGTGGCCGTTCACAACGAGGGGCCATTGGAAGGGATGACCACCTACAGGCTCTACGTGACACTGCCGGGTCCAGACGATGTGGTGACCACCGTTTTTGGAGACAGCCAAAACCCGACGGCCCTCTTGACGACCACGGCTTGGTACCAGTCCAATGAAGGGGGGCAGTTTCCTTGTGCCAACAACCCCATCTTGTTTGACCTCTTTCCCGAGCTCCCTTATGACAGCTGGTTGACCCTTGGAATAGACGGGCCACCGAATGGTATAGAAGGTGAGGAATGTCCTCAAGTGGTCATGAGCAGCGGGTCTCCTTTTGTCACGGAATTTGAGAATGGTTTGGGCTTTGTGATTGACGATTTGATTGGAAGCGCATGGTTTGTTGTTCCCACGAACACCAACGGAATTCCCGATGAGAATGGCCGGGTTTTGTTGGCCCAATTGACCACAGATGGAGACTTGGACGGCGTGTTGCACTTGCAGGTGCTGCCTGGCGGTTTGGGCGCGCTGGCACAAATTGTAGCGCTGCCCTTGTATGGTGAGTGCGATGAGTTGGTGGCCAATGAATGTCCACAGGAAATAGCATCGGTGCAGCTCAGTGCCCCCTGCGTTTGGGGTTTTGAAGCGGGCCAGTTTCAGATGAATCAAGAAGCCACTTGGACGTTTGCAGATGAGGTGGTTGAGGGGGGGCATTATGCCGAACATGTCTTTGGTGCCGATGGCACATACCCGGTTTCTGTGACCTACTCCTCGGAGCTGTGTCCAGAAGGCGTGACTTTGGTCACCACCGTAGATGTAGAAGGGTGCACTGAGCCCGATTGTGGTTTGGAGCTTGAGGTTCAAACCGCCCAAGAGGGTGAGGTCATCATGGTGATTCCTGTGGGCTATCCGGAAAACGCAGAGCTGGTTTACAGCTTGAATGGAGAGGTGTTCATGGAAGGGGGAACGGCGCTGACTTTGCCCGAAGGCACAGCAGATGCCCCATGGCAGGTGTGTGTTCAATATGTCACAGAGGAATGCCCTGATGGGGTTGTGGCCTGTACCGGAAGCGAGGGATATGAGTCAGATTGCCCGCAAGAAGTGTGGGTCAGTGGAGCGGGTTGCGAATTCATTGTCAGTGTTTGCGAATTCACCGAGGGAGAAAGTGTGCTGTGGGACTTCGGCGACGGCACCACAGGAGAAGGCCACTTCTCCTGGCATACGTTTCCTGGTGATGGCCTGTACGAGACTTGTGCCACTTATGTGAGCCCCACTTGCCCGGATTCGACTTTGCTGTGCGTGGAGGTTGAAGTCGAGGATTGCGGGAGCTGTTTGGAATTGGATGAGGGAGAACTCATTTATCTCGTTCAGGAAGAAGATGAACCCTGTCTTGGATGGTATATGCTGGAGGTTATGCAACCGGAAGGCTATACGATTCAGTGGGATTTCGGCGACGGCATGGTCTTCACAAGCGCATACCTGTGGACCGAACACCAGCATGCTGAGTCCGGTACCTATGAGGTGTGCGCTACGATGTTCAGTCCAGGTTGTCTGGAGGGAACCACATGGTGCATGGAAGTCGAAATCGCAGGGTGCGAAGCGTCCTGTGAGCCGTACTTTTTTGAAGTCACCCCCATCAACGAAGCCGCGGGTTATTTCTGGTGGGAAGTCGCGGGGGAAGAGTGGCAACAACAGGACCTGTTGCTGTTGCCTGCAGCAGACCAGCCTACACTGGAGTTGGCCATGTGCTTGCCCCAGGGGTGTTACGACGTGAGCTTGATGGCAGCAGACAGCAGCGATGCGGCTGTCAACGTTGAAATCGCCGGGTCGTTTGATCCAGTGGAACCGGAGGTGGACGAGAATGGCGAGCAGGTCATTTCATTCAGTGTCGGTGACGTCGATTGTGACCCCGATGTGGAGTGTGAATTGGGCATCGAGGCGGTGGAAGAGGCCGATGGAAGTTGGACGTTGATTGCGGTGACGGAGTCGACAGTAGAGGTTGATTTTCTCTGGGCGTTTTCGGATGGAACTGTGCTCAACGGCGACACAGTGAATTACACCATTGTGGAAGGCGTATTGACTGAGTCGGCATGTGTTTCTGCGGTGTTTGAAGACTGTGGCGAATTGATCAGTGCTTGCATTGACCTCGAAAATGGACCCGCCGAATCTTGTGAAAATGTGGAGGTCTTCATTGAAGGAGAAGCCGTGGTGGGCTTGCTTGAGGATGTAGAGTGGGCCTGGAACTTGACGGGTGAAGGCTTGGATTGGACGGGTGGCATATCTCTGGACCCAGAGGAAGGCGGTTTGGATGGTGTGGTGTTGTGTTTGCCTGCCGGATGTTACTCCATGTCCATGTCTTTTTCCGGCTCACCTGACTTTGAGGGTTTGCCGGGGATGACGATGACGCTGAGCCTGGGTGAAGAGGATGAACTTCAAGTGGACCTCTCTTTGATTGACGGTGTTTTTGAAGTTGAATTTGGCGTTCTGACCGATTGTGGATCTTCTGTGGACGGGCTGGTTTTGCCCCAAATGGCGGGCCTTTTGGTGTACCCCAACCCTGCAGAGGCCATGGCTTCAGTGGTGATGAACGCGGCATCTTTTGATGGTCGTGCCCAGTGGGTGTTGGCCGATGGCTTGGGGCGTGTTGTGCGCGAGGGCACTTCTGCCATGCCCTTGTGGGCTTTGCCCCTGGAGGGACTGGAGCCGGGTGGATATCTGCTTCACGTGCAAAGCGGCATTTACACCGCACATCGCAGGGTGGTGGTCGCCCGCTAAGGAGGGCTTATTTTCGCGGTGTCCTTCTTGAGTGAAGTCCCCGGATTGGGACGGATTTTGGAGGGATCAACCCACGCCGCATGAACTACAAGCGACTCAACGACCTGACCGGATGGTCAGTATGGCTTCTGGCCACTGTGGTCTATCTGCTCACCATCGAACCCACAGCGAGCTTTTGGGATTGTGGTGAATTCATCGCCTCGGCGTACAAGCTTGAAGTGGGACACCCGCCGGGTGCGCCCATGTTCATGTTGCTGGCGCGCTTGTTTTCGATGTTCGTCTCCGCCGAGTATGCGGCCACGGCGGTGAATGTGATGAGTGCGATGGCGAGTTCGTTCACCATCCTGTTTTTGTTTTGGAGCATCACCCACTTGGCGCGAAAGCTTTCAGCGTCGCGTTGGACAGAGGGGCAGTCTGAGCCTTCTTCGGGCCAACTTTTGGCCATCATGGGCAGCGGCGCAGTGGGAGCGTTGGCCTACACTTTCAGTGACAGTTTTTGGTTTTCAGCGGTTGAGGGCGAGGTCTATGCGTTGAGTTCTTTGTTCACGGCCCTTGTGTTTTGGGCCATCTTGAAGTGGGAAGCCCGTGCTGAAGAGCCTGGGAACCTTCGTTGGATTGTTCTCATCGCGTATTTGATGGGCCTGTCGATAGGGGTTCACCTCTTGAACTTGCTGGCCATCCCGGCCATTGTGGCGGTGTATTATTTCAAGCGTCATACGTTCAGGTGGCCCACATTTATCGGGGCTTTGGCGTTGTCCTTGGCCTTGCTTTTGTTCGTGCAATACGGCCTGATTCAAGGCTTTGTAAAGTTGGCTGCTCGGTTTGAGTTGGCCTTCGTCAATAGCATGGGGTTGCCATTCAATTCAGGGGTGGTGTTTTACCTCTTGTTGATGTCGGCCTTGATTGTGGCGGCCTTGTGGTACAGCCGCAAAAAGGGATGGTGGCAACTCAACGTGGCCGCGCTTTCTGTGGCCATGATTTTGGTGGGGTACAGCACGTTTGCCTTGATTGTGGTGCGCTCTGCGGCGAACCCGCCCATGGATGAGAACAACCCGGAGAACTTGTTTGCCTTGCTCTCTTACCTCAATCGAGAGCAGTATGGCGACCGCCCGTTGGGCACAGGTCAATATTGGAACTCTCCCAATGACGCCGAACAACCCTATGAAGACGGTACGCCGACCTATTTCCCGAGCCACAGCGTGTTCAAGAAGCGAGGTTCAGTGTCCTCTCGTGTGGCCACTTTCCGAGAGCGCTTTGCTGCGGAGAAGTACATCAGCGAAAACGAAGGGGATTTCACCATCTCGCAGGAATATGTGGACAGCGGTGAAAAGAGCAATGGCGTTCCCAGGTACGATGACCGATTCAG
The DNA here is from genome assembly GCA_938092195.1 of uncultured Flavobacteriales bacterium. Taxonomy (GTDB): domain Bacteria; phylum Bacteroidota; class Bacteroidia; order Flavobacteriales_D; family Sanyastnellaceae; genus UBA8752. The sequence goes on from CALKHD010000196.1 coordinate 5,582, forward strand.
CATGGTCTTCCCTCGGATGTATTCCTCACAGGCCAACCACGTCAGGGAGTACAAGAAATGGTCCAACTACAAGGGTTGGAACGAAGAAGTCTCGTTTGTCAGCCCATTGGACGGACAGGCCAGAGACACCCAAGCATTTGAACTTCACTTGTCTTCGCGGGTGTTGGGAGGAAACTTGGACAAGGCAGAGTTGACGCGCACGCTGAAAAACCTCTATCGGATGTTTGACCAGAGGTTTGCGGCCAATTTTGAGGTGCGCAGCGGCACAGAAATCGTCGTGGGCAAAGGAAATGAGGCCAGGCTTGCGGACCTGTCCAATGCGGAGATTCGCCGAACCCTTGCACAAATCATGGTAGAGGACCTGTCCAAAGGTCTGGACCGCGGTCGCGGTTATGCCGAATCCATGCAGCGGGCATTGACCAGCTTGGATCAGCAAGTCCGCGCGGCCACGCAGCGTGCCAACCGATCGCGTTCGTCGGAAGACATCCGTGAGGCGCAGAGGCTTCAGAGTCAGGCCGACCGTTACCATGAGCTCTTGGTCCCCAGCCAAGCGGAGAACTTGCAGTTTTTTGCCAAGTATCAGATCGGTTGGATGTACCTGCGCTATTTCATGTGGAATTACTCAGGCCGCCAGAACGACGTTCAAGGCCATGGGGATTTCATCGATGGCAATTGGATGACAGGAGTCTCCTTCATCGACGAAGAACGGCTGGGCAGCATGGAAATGTTCCCCGAGCATCGAAAAGAAGACAAGGCCCACAATCACTTTTACTTGTTCCCCCTGTTGTTGGGCTTGATCGGTTTGGTGTTCCAAGCCATCCGAGGCTGGCGTGACTTCACGGTCACCGGGCTGTTGTTTGGCCTCACGGGCTTTGCCATTGTGGTGTATTTGAATCAGTACCCTTTGCAGCCCCGCGAGCGAGACTATGCATATGTGGGTTCATTTTATGCCTTCGCCATCTGGATTGGCTTGGGGGTATACGCCCTGTTTGACATGGCCGGAAACTTGAAGATCAAGGACTTGGGCATTGCGGCAGGTGCGCCGCTGGCATTGGGCGCTGTTCTGTTTGCAACGGAGGCGGCCACGGGTGGAAATCACGCGTTTAGTTTTGGGGTCTTGTACCTCGCAGTGATGGCTGCCTTGTTGATGGGGCTCGCCGTGGCGGTGGGTCGATCGGGCAATGAAAAAATGAGTGCAGCGGTTCTTTCAGGATTGCTTTTGCTGGTGCCATTTCAGATGGGGGCAGAAGGCTGGGATGACCACAGCCGGGCTGGTCGCAGCACGGGTGTGGACATGGCCAAGAACTACTTGGACAGTTTGGCGCCCAATGCGATTCTGTTCACCAATGGGGACAACGATACCTTCCCCTTGTGGTTTGTGCAGGAAGTGGAAGGTTACCGCACCGATGTTCGGGTGGTGAACCTGAGCCTGCTCAACACAGACTGGTATGTGGAGCAAATGAAGCGCCGCGCTTATGATGGAGCTCCAGTGCCCATCAAGATGGGGGAGGAGCAATACCGCCAGGGCACCCGAGACATCGTCTTGATGGACCCTCCGGCCGACCCAAGCAATCCTTACGTGGACATCGAAGAAGCCATGGCGCAAGCCTTGGATGACGCGGACATGGTGGACTATGGTGGCGGCCGCAAGTATGCGCACCTCCCGTCCAACAGTTTCCGGGTCCCCGTGGACAGCGCGTATGCTGTGAGCTCGGGATTGGTGCTCCCCGAAGAGCGCAACCAGATGGTGGATGCACTGGAATGGACCGTGACTGACGGCAATGGAACCCCTCGCCAATACGTCCTGAAGAACCAGTTCATGGTGATGGAGATTTTGCGAAACAACGCTTGGGAGCGGCCCGTGTACTTCGCGGTGACCATTGGCCCGGACAGCTATGTGGGTCTGCAGGATTATTTCCGTTTGGAAGGATTGGCATGGCGCTTGGTTCCGGTGAAATACGGCTCCCGAAGTGGCCAGCCCTATGGCATTGCCAAGGACATCATGTACAAGAATGTGATGGAGGACTTCCAGTGGGGAGGCATGGATGCCGAAGGCGAGATCTACATGGACGAGAACAACCGTCGAATGGCCACCAACATCCGTTTGCAGATGACCAACTTGGCTCAAGCTTATGTGCAGGATGGTCAATCGGATTTGGGTCTGGCTGTATTGAACCGCATGTTGGAAGCCACCCCGTCTCGCAACGTTCCTTATTCCAGGGTCATGCTGCCCGTGGTGGAACTGTTGTCAGAATTGGTGGAAGACCAGAACCTTTCAGAGGCGCAGAGGTCCGAAGCTGCGGCATTGGCCAAGCAAGTCGGAACGGAGTTGTTTGAAGACCTCGAAGGCGATGTCCGATACTTCATCTCTTTGGACGATCAGTATTTTGCTTCTGCTTCCAGCAGCATTCAGATGTCATTGGCGGTCACCCAAAGAGTGTCGGGTGCATTGGAAGATGCCCTTCCGAACGATGCCGATGCACAAAGCATGGCCGAGCGGATGATGTCACTGCGTGAGATGCACACTGCGCGTCAGCGGGGAGAGCGTCCCGAGGTGAAATTTGACTCCGAGGGATCTGGAGCTGAGGATTCCGAAACCGAGGCTCAACCTTAAAGAGAAGAACCGTGGTGAGGGTGGCCATTTTGGCAAGCGGATCGG
>CALKHD010000197.1 GCA_938092195.1 uncultured Flavobacteriales bacterium
CGATGCCTTTGGTTGCCATGACGACGCACTCAGCCGCACATGGAAGGGCTCTGAAGCGACCATGCCGATGAATGACTTGAATCTCATTCCCCTCACGAGCTACGACTACAGTGACTATCCAAACACCGACCACAGCGGCAACTACGGTACGGTCTTTTCAGATTTCGACAGCGATGGGGACGTGGACCTGTTCATCGCCAAGTGCCGCCAATTCGTCAACGACCCGCAAGACCCACGCAGGATCAACCAGCTTTGGATCAACGATGGCCAAGGAGGCTGGACCGAAGAGGCATTGGAGCGCGGTCTCGTTTTCTACGAGCAAAGCTGGACAGCCGACTTTGGCGACATCGACAACGATGGCGACATGGACATTGCGGTCACCAACCACAGCGCATCGGTTTTCTTGCTCGAAAATGATGGCAACGGGTATTACACCGACATCACTTCAGGCAGCGGAATGGAAGTCAGCGGTTTCTTTCTCCAAAGCAAGTTTGTGGACTTTGACAACGACGGGTTCCTCGACTTCATCACCTCGGGCGACAACAGCTCTAACTACTACTTCAAAGGAAATGGCGACGGCACTTTCGAGGAGTTGGCTTGGCCATTCTCCTACGACGATGCCATGCTGAGCTTCGCCACCGGAGACTTTGGAAACGATGGACAAATCGACTTGATCGCCAGTCACGGCAACGGGTATGTAACCGCCGACAACAACAACCCCGATCAACTCTACATCAACGAAGGCAACGACAACCACTGGATGACCTTTGACCTGCAGGGCATCATTTCCAACAGTGACGCCGTCGGTGCTCAAATCGCTCTGTACGGCCCCTGGGGCATCCAATTGCGCGACGTCAGGGCAGGAGAGAGCTATGGCATCACTTGCTCCACCCACGCCCACTTTGGACTGGGCACTGCAGAATACGCAGACAGCGCAGTGGTTCAATTCCCGAGTGGGTTCTCCACCACGCTGGTCAACCCGGCCATCGACACCTTCCACAATGTGATTGAAGCTCCATGCATTGTGGATGCTTTTGAAGTGACCTTGGAAGGACAGCCCGTCATCTGCCCCGGAGAAACCGTCACTTTAAGCGCACCGACAGGCTACAACAGCTATGCTTGGAGCAACGGAGTAGAAGGCGAAACCATTACGGTGGGTGAAACTGGAAACTTCACCGTCTTGGTCTATGACGAAGAAGGTTGCGCTGGAATCTCCAATTCCATCTCCATTGAAGTCTACCAACCAGAAGTGCCCACGATCTCCATCGATGGAGAACTCAAGCTCTGCGACGGAGAAAGCGTGACCCTCATTTGCAGCTCAGCTCCTGAATACACATGGAGCACTGGCTCAACCGATCAAGCCATTCAAATCACGGAAGCTGGAACTTACAGTGTGGCCATTGCTGGAGAATGTGCAGAGCCTACTTCATCCGAGGATGTCACTGTAGAATTGTTCAGCACTCCTGAAACACCAGCTGTAGAAGATGAGGCTTTGACAGAACCGGCCAGCACCACTCTGGAATTCACGGGAACTGAATTGCATTGGTACGAAAGCGAAACTGCAGAGAACCCCATCTATGTGGGCAACAGCTACACCACGCCTGTTTTGAACGAGACCACAACCTTGTGGGTGGAAGACGTGATCAACCACGGCTTGGAGACCGCAGTGGGTGGCTCATCCAACCAAAGCGAAGGTCAATACCACAACAACAGCAATTACTGGTTGCGCTTTGATGCATACCAGCCCCTGATCGTGAACAGCGTGAAGGTCTTTGCCGATGGAGAAGGAGAGCGCACGTTTGCCGCCATCAATGCAGAGGGAACCATCCTCGATCAAGTCACCGTCAACGTGCCAGATGGAGAGAGCGTTGTGACCATTGACTTAGAAGTACCCGAAGGTGTGGCCCATGGATTGCGTACGTTGGACAACAACCCTCAGCTCTGGAGAGATGGCCAAGGAAGCGACTTGAACTACCCTTACGAATTGGGCGACTTGGCGACCATCACCTCCAGCAGCGTGAACAACCCCAACAATGCCACCAATTATTATTACTTCTTCTACGATTGGACCGTAAGCACGCAAGGCGTCGCCTGTGCATCCGACCGGGTTCCCGTCACGGTGAGCATCACCACAGTGGGCGTGGCCGACATCCACCCTCTCGATGGTGGACTCTCGTTGTTCCCGAACCCATCCAATGGTCAAGTTCAATTGCAGTGGGACGTGACTTCAGGACCGGCCCTTTGCGAAGTCGTCGATGCTTCAGGACGTGTGCTTTACAGCCGCCAAGCTGCAGGCCCTGCTCAATTGGGCACGCTTGACTTGTCCGGATTGCCCAAAGGGGTTCACATTTTGAAACTGACCCAGGACGGACGTACAGCCACTGCCCGTGTGGTTCTGCGCTAATCCATTTTAACTTCATTCAAGGACCCCGCCCGGCAACGACGCGGGGTTCTTTGTTCCTTGCACCCATGAAGCGTTCGATTGTCTTCTTTCTGACTGCAGTTGCCTTGGTGTCCACCAGTGCACTCTTGACATTGGACGCCTCGGATTCAGAACGGGCCCAATTCTATCATCACGGCGTGGAAGGCACGCTATATCGAGATGTATTGGGCGGACTTCCCGACACCATCAACTCTTTGTTCTACGGCTCGGGCAAATGCTCCGGATGCCATGGCGTCGACCCCAACAACTTGGCCTCGATTGCAGGACAAACCTTTCCCATGGAGCCCATGCCCGATGGATGGAATGTGAACGTGGTCGATGATTGGCGCAGCTCCATCATGGCCAACAGCACCAAGGACCCCTTCTGGCGTGCCAAGGTGCGCCATGAGGTCATCACCAATCCATCCCATGCGGCTGGCTTAGAAGACAAGTGTACCAGCTGCCATGCTCCTGTGGGGCACTTTGCCGCCCACCACGACGGTGCAGAATACTACTCCTTACTAGAAGCCCTCACAGATTCTTTGGCCTTGGACGGCGTCAATTGCGCCGTATGCCACCAACAAGATGCCGACGGCATTGGCACCCGATTCAGCGGAGAAATGACCTTTGTGGAAGACACCATATTTGGACCCTACGGAGGCGGAAAGGATGAGTACCCAGTCCAATATCAACCCATGCAAGACTTCATCGGATTTTACCCGATGTTCGGTCAACACATGACACAATCAGAGAGCTGCGCCGCGTGCCACAGCCTCATCACCAACAGCGTCACGCTCGAGGGCGAATACACAGGCGAAACAGTCATTGAACAAGCCACCTACCATGAGTGGGTCAATTCAGTATACGAGTCAGGTCCCGAGCAGCAAGAATGCCAGGGCTGCCACATGCCCCAAATCGATGACCCCGTGGGCATTGCAAGCGGGTATGCATGGCTTCAGCCCCGATCCCCGTTTTCGCTCCACTATTTCGTAGGTGCCAACACCCACATGCTCCGCATGCTTCGAAACAATGTGGACTCACTGGACCTGTCGGCCACTGAAGCCCAGTTCGACAGCACCATCGACCGCACCCTGAAGATGCTGCAAGAGCAAAGCTTGACATTGACCACCGAACTCATTCTCGACAACGGTGCACCCCGTGTTTCTGTAGAGTTGTTGAATCAGGCTGGTCACAAGTTCCCATCAGGCTACCCGGCAAGAAGGGCTTGGGTCGAACTCGAAGTACGAGGTGACAACGACGTTGCCTTGTTCCATTCCGGGGCTTGGGATCCAGAAACCGGTCACATTGTGGGCCAGGAAAACATAGACTGGGAACCTCACCATGATGTGATCACTGATGACAGCGACGTGGTCATCTATGAGCTCGTTTTGGGCGACGTCAATGGTAACGTCACCACCGTCTTGGAGCGTGCACACGACCACCTGAAGGACAACCGCCTCACGCCGCGAGGCTTTACCACGGACCATGCGGTATACGACACCACAGCCATCGTTG
>CALKHD010000198.1 GCA_938092195.1 uncultured Flavobacteriales bacterium
AGGGCTCTTTCCAGGCATTGTTGGTCTTCCCGAGCAAGGCGACTTGTTGGGCGATGGCCTTCCTTATGCCATTGCACTGCCCGCTCAGCAAGCAAGAAGAATCCAATGGGGAGGCAAGTGGACCCATCCAGGGCGTTTTCACCGAACCGTGAAATGGTCGTTCGCCCAATATGACCGCCAAGAAACCGCACCACCACATGCCCATGGTTGGGGGCCCCTGCCCGATTCCGACGTCAGCCTGCGGCTGAGGGAAGCCACGGCCTTCATGGAGTCCAAATGGGAAGGCAACCACGGCGCCTTCGGTTTTCAATTCGAATCACTTCGAGGAATGTCCAGTGGCTGGGAGTTTTTGATTCCCAATCATACCCACGATCGGGTCTCCGCCATCGCCGAATGGCAGCCCCGAAAAGGAAACATCGGAATTCGTTTGGACGGCATTCGCGTCTCTCATGAGGCCCATGCTGAACCCCTCTACGCGTCCAATGGAAGTGTGATTGGAGAAGACCAAAGAACCAGCTCCATGCAGCGATTTATGCCCAGCATGGCCTTCACTTGGTCTCATCCTTGGCCCACTCACCCAAATTGGTCAGGTCAATGGACCACTGCCGTTTACACCCGAGCTCCTGACAACTATGCTTTGGGTGGGAATGGCATCCACCACGGAACTTTCCGCTTTGAACAAGGCCAGGATCAGCTGAACCCAGAGAAGAGCCTTGAAGCGCGAATCCAGTTGAGCCGACGTCCTAAAGTGGAATCCAAGGGAATCACCATGGATTTCAGCGGTTTCGCGGCGTTCCATGACGGTTTTATTCACCTGGCCCCAACAGCCCGATTCGCTCCGATTTCGCATGCGGGACAAGTCTATGCTTTCGAAGCCACCGATGCGTTCCGAACCGGTATGGAGGCCTCTGTGGGCCTTCCTATGGGCCGCAGCATGGTTACAGGAACTGCTGTTTTGCTGGGGCAATGGGCATTGAATTCCGGACTGGGGCTGCCCTTCACCCCACCTGCGGAATGGAGGACTTCCCTTCGGACTCCCTTTCAAGAAAGAGGCTGGTTCACGCTGCGTCATCGCCTGATCGCCACTTCTTACATCACGGCCAGAAATGAAGAAAGCACCCCTGGTGCATCTCTGTTTGGCCTCGAAGCAGGATGGCGATCCGAAGCCATTCAGCTCTCCCTGAACATCGACAATCTACTGAACCAAGCTTGGCTTGACCACACCAGTGCTTACCGCGCTCTGGGGCTGGTTACCCAAGGCCGATGGGCCTCCCTTCAATTGGCCCTGAATTTTTAGAACACAAACAAGAACAACATCACACAACAATCCCAACACCATGAACATTCACAACAACCAATGGGGATCCACTCCCTTTCTCTTTTTCCTGACTTGTCTTTTTCTCACCGCCTGCAGTTCTTCGGACACAACCCCTCCCACAGTTTGCACAGCCAGCGACTCCACCTTGCCCAGCGTCCTGATGGACGAAGTGGAAGCCGAGGCTGGCAGCAGCGTCACCATTACAGACACCTTTTGCGACGATGAAGGGCTGAGCGAAGTGCGCTGGGACCTTCACTCCGCAGAAGGCCATGCCCACGAAGAAGATGGTGAAAGTGAAGACGAAGGGTTCGTCCTTCATTCTGGCACCAACTGGGCGGAGTTGGAGGTTCGGCTGATCAGCGGAACTTCCTCCACGGAAGAATGGACCGTTGACGTGCCCGCTGATGCCCGCGGCGTTTGGGACATTGTCGCTTCCCTCGTGGACGAGGAAGGCAACGCTGCACCCGATGTCGTTTGCCAACTGCACGTAGATAACGACTTCATTCCAGAGTTCAACCTGACTTTGGTCAATGGCGTTGACCCTGCCACTTGGGAAGGGGAACCAGAATGGGCCGAAGGATCGACCGTGACCCTAGAAGGAACCGTTTCCGATTCAGACGGTTTGAGCTCGGCTTCCATTTCTCTGGTTCAAGAGTCCGATGAATTGGAGGTGTGGTCCGCCGAACTGACGCCCGACGGGGCCACTAGCTTGCCATTTTCAGTCCAGGTGACCATTCCGGCGGGCGCCAGTGGTGAGTACCACTTGGAGATGGTGGCCACAGACCTCAACGGAGTCACCATGGAAACGGGTTTTCATGCGGAAGTAGAGTAACCCATTTCCCCTAATTAGAGAGAAAGCCCGAAGGTCTGTTCACGTCGAACAGAACTTCGGGCCTTCTTATGGATGCCTCCAAAAGAAACAAGCATCCGGCAAATGGGGCATAATTTGCACCCATGCAGGAAGGCTTGAAAGTGGCGGTGATTGGCGGCGGGGCCGCAGGTTTCTTCGCCGCCTTGTCCGCTGCAAATCATCACCCCACAGCCACCGTTGTCTTATTTGAAAAGTCCAACAAATGGTTGGCCAAGGTCAAAATATCAGGGGGTGGCCGATGCAATGTGACCCATGCTTGTTTTGCTCCTGCCGCCCTCTCCAAGAACTACCCCCGTGGTGCAAAACACCTGAAAAAAGCCTTTCCCGTTTTTCATGCCCAGCACACCGTGGATTGGTTCACCAAGCGCGGCGTCCCCTTAAAGACTGAAGAAGACGGACGGATGTTCCCAGCAGCGAACACCTCACAAGCCGTCATTGATTGTCTGGTCGGAGAAGCAAAATCTTTGGGCATTGACATTCGGATGCAATCCCCCGTCACCGCCATTTTACCTCTCCAAGGAGAAAACATTGGATTTGACCTTCAAGGCGAACGGTTCGACCGGGTGATCGTGGCCACCGGCGGCAGCCCCAAAGCCACAGGGTTCGAGTGGCTCATGTCTCTGGGACATGGCATCAGCAACCCCGTCCCCTCTCTGTTCACCTTCAACATGCCCGGTGAAACCATTCGTGAACGCATGGGCCTGGTGGTGCCGAATGCCATCGTGCGAATCCAAGGCACCAAACTTTCGCACCAAGGCCCAGTGCTCATCACCCACTGGGGCATGAGCGGTCCTGCCGTCCTCAAACTTTCCGCGTGGGGAGCCAGGGAACTCGCCAATCGGGGATACGCGTTTTCAATTCAAGTCAACTGGGCTGGCATGGTCAATGAAGAAGAGGTCAACGCCCTCATTGACCGGCACGTTATTGAAGCATTGCGAAAGAAAGTGGCCAATGCCTGCCCCTTGGAGTTGCCCAAAAACTTTTGGATTCACTTGGTAGAGAAGTCGGGCATTGACCCCAACGCCACTTGGTCAGAGTTGGGCAAAAAGCCCCGAAACCGCCTTGTCAACCACTTGTTGAATGACACTTTTGAAGTCAAAGGGAAAACCACGTTTAAAGAGGAATTCGTCACCTGTGGAGGGGTGAATTTGGCAGAAGTGGATTTTAAAAGCATGCAAAGCCGAATTGTTCCCGGGCTCTATTTCGCTGGCGAAGTCTTGGACGTGGATGGGGTCACTGGCGGGTTCAATTTCCAGGCGGCTTGGACAACCGGCTTCATCTCTGGGCAGTTACTCGGTTAACCAGCCCGTCCATTTTGCCACAGCGACCCTGATTGCCCCACTCATCTTCTGTGCTGCAGGGTTGAATCTGTTGATCAAAAAAACGGATTTCATACCTCTTGCACATCGTTATAGTCATTAGGAAGTGTACATTGGACACTTGAATGTCAAAGAGGCTGCGAACTCCTGGGTTCACACTCCTTTGCATCAGGAAACAACCAATTGCAAATCAACACCTTATGCACTTTGACAACCTGAGAAATCCGGTCAAAGGATTCTCGTTGCTGTTGGCCATCCTTGTCTGTGGATGGCCCCAAGTTCACGCCCAGAGCATCACGCTCACCGGCAGCGTTTTCGACAGCGAGTCCAACGAGCCCCTCATCGGCTCCACCATCCTTCAAGAAGGGTCAACAAAAGGGACTTCTGCAGGAATTGACGGCTCCTTCACGATTTCCGTGGATGCCTTGCCCGCCACACTCAAAGTCAGCTTTATCGGCTACGAAGCCAAAAGCCTCACCATCAAGAACACCAACCCCGTCCAAGTCTTTCTCTCGATGGATGCCGAGTTGGTGGGCGAGGTTTTGGTCGTTGGATACGGCCGCCAGAAAAAACGGGTGTCCACAGGCTCGATTTCCAAAGTCAGCGCCAAAGACATTGAAGGCATTGCAGTGCCCGACGTCACCTCCACGTTGGAAGGTCAAACCACAGGTTTGATCGTCAATGAATCGAGCGGCCAACCCGGCTCGGGAAAGAGCCTTTTGATTCGTGGCATCAGCACCAATGGCGACAACTCACCTCTGTATGTCGTGGATGGCCTGCAAGTGGGAAACATTGACAACCTGAACCCGAGCGATGTAGAGTCGATTGACGTTCTGAAAGACGCCGCTTCCAGTGCCATTTATGGCGCCCGTGCGGCCAATGGCGTTGTCATCATCACCACCAAAAACGGCAGCAAAGGCAGCGAGAGCATCACCTACTCCGCGAGCTACCTCAATTCTCAGCCTTGGAAGCTTCCCGAAATGCTCGGAGCCGAGGACTATGTGGTTTTGATGCGTGAAAAGTTTGCCAACAGCAACCAAACCTCTGCGCTCGACGTGTTGGGCTTCCCCGACTTTGGAGATGCCCTTCCCGCCAGCACCAATTGGATGGATGCGATTTTCAATCCCGCTCAGGTGATCAACCACAGAATCACCGCTTCTGGCAACAACTCCTATGTCTCCTTTGATTACTGGGATCAAAACGGTGTGATCGGTGGCGAAAAGTCCAACTACAAGCGTTACGCCCTTCGCTTCAACTCCACCAAGAAGGTTCAAGATGTAGTCACGGTGGGACAGAACCTGTACATCAACCGGACTCAGAACAACAACATCGGAACCAACAGCGCCTTTGGTGGCGTTCAGTCCGACGCCTTCGCCTACGACCCCATCACCCCGATCTACGATGAGGAAGGCGACTTTGGCTTTGCCCAGTCCCCTTGGGTTCAGAAGGAGTACATCAACCCATTGAGCCGACTCTACTTGGCCTACGGCGACAACAAGTCCGATCAAATCATCGGGAACTTCTACCTCGAAGCCGAGCCCATCGAAGGCCTTCGCGTAAAGTCAGATGTGGGTTTTGACCTGAACTGGTACGACTACCGCTACTTCACCCCCACTTACGAGTTCCACCCTGCAGCCCAAAACTTGACCAACGACGTGGGCCAAGGTTCTGGCAACTTCCAAGGCATACAGTGGGAGAACACAGCCAACTACACCAAGACCGTTCAAGACAAGCACAACTTTGACCTCTTGGTGGGAACCTCATACAGAGCCAATCAATTCCGCCAAGTGGGTGGGTCGACTTCGAACATCCCCATGGATGCCCAGTTCAACCCCAATTTCCATTACATCGACGCCGGCCAAGACACCCTTGACCTGACCTTTGGCGGTGCTTCCGTGGACTACGCCTTGATCAGCTCCTTCTCCAGGTTGCTCTACAACTTCGACGAGAAGTACCTCTTCTCGGCGACCATTCGACGCGATGGTTCTTCCAACTTTGGAGAGAACAACCGGTTTGGAGTGTTCCCTTCCGCCTCTGTGGGTTGGGTGGCATCCAAAGAAGACTTCCTGAAGGATTCTGAGAAGGTGAGCTTCTTGAAGCTTCGCGCTTCTTGGGGAGTCAATGGCTCAGACCGGATCTCTCCGTTGAGCTATGTGGCTCGCATCCAAAATGTATTCACCTATTCCTTCGGCTCTGAAGATCAGGTGTTGAATACAGGTACAGCGTTGGCTGCCCCCCCCAATCCCAATGTGAAATGGGAACAGAGCGAACAAATTGACCTCGGTGTTGAAATCGGATTGTTCAACGACAAGGTCTCCATCGAAGCCGACGTCTACAGAAAATCCACCAAGGACTTGCTCATGGAGCAACGCATCCCCGGGTTCATCGGCGCCACCAACAACCCCACCTCCAACCTCGGCGAAATCCGCAACCAAGGTGTGGAAGTGGGCATTGGATACCGGATGGGACAACGCGACTTGAAGCTCAGCACCCAATTCAACTACACCCATTTCAAGAACGAAGTGATCAGTGTGGCCGGTGAGACTGGTTTCCTCAATGGCTGGGGCTGGCCCGTTCGCAACACCCCCATCACCCGCATGACCGAAGGGTACGCTGTGGGACACTTTGTGGGATATGAGTCCGCTGGGGTCTTTCAATCTCAAGCCGAAATCTTCAGCCACCTCAACTCTGAAGGTGACTTGCTGCAGCCCAATGCCGAACCTGGCGACTTGCGCTTCTTGGATTCGAATGGAGATGGCGTCATCAATTCCGATGACATCACCGACATCGGCAACCCTTGGCCCAAGCACATCATTGGTGTCACGGCCAACTTGCAATACAAGGATTTCTATGTGAACGCGGTCTTCAACGCTCAACTGGGGCACGACATCTACAGAACCTACGAGCGCTCTGACGTCACCTTCTCCAACTACCAGAGCTTCTGGCTCGACCGTTGGACCCCTGAGGCGCCCAGTGCAGACTTGCCGCGTTTGACTTCCATCGATCCCAACAACAACCAACGCCCCTCTGACTTCTATGTGGAGAAAGGCAACTTTCTTCGCCTGCGAAACCTCCAAATTGGATGGAACCTGCCAAGAGAGTGGACGCACCGCGCGAAGATGAAAGAGGTCAAAGTGTACCTCACTGGAAACAACCTCTTCACCGTCACCAACTACCGCGGCTTCGATCCCGACATCGGCACCAGCGGCTGGATTCTGGACACCGGAATCGACAAAGGCTTTTACCCCACCAACCGCTCACTCGGAGCCGGTCTGAACGTCACCTTCTAACGCACGAAACGATGAACAACATGTATCGCAAACTGTCCATTTTTGCCGGTTTGGCCCTCGTTTTGGCCGCATGCAATCAAGACATACTCGAGGTGGAACCCGTGAACGAGTTCCTCTCCAGCAACTACTACGAGACCGAGGAACAAGTGGCCTCGGCCCTGATCGCTGTCTATGACCCCGTTGGATGGACCATGGCCTACGGTCAGTGGGTGTCTCCCGTCATGTACGGTGAGATTCGTTCCGACAATGCCAACGCTGGAGGTGACCCGTCCAACAACGATCAACCCGGTTGGCAGGAGTATGACGACTTCACCAACACCAACACCAATGTGGTGACCCACCCCATCTATCGCAGGGGGTACATCGGCATCAGCCGGGCCAACGCATTGTTGGATTTGACCGAACTCGAATCTGATGTGGTCACCGAATACAAGGCGCAAGCCACCTTCCTCCGGGCCTACTACCACTTTGATTTGTTCCGCCACTTCGGCCCCATTCCCGTGGTGTCTCGGAGCTTGACCCCTGAAGACGTCAATTTGGAGCGCAACACTTTGTCCGAAGTGATGTCGCAAATCGTCGAGGATTGTGAAAACGCCTTACCCGGACTCCCTGTGGTGCCGCCAAGCGGACAAGAAGGCCGGGTCACCCAAGGTGCCGCTTACGCGCTCATGGGCAAGGCCTACCTCTATTGGGCCGACTTGAAAGGAGACGATCCCGCCTTGTTTGCATTGGCCGCTGAAGCTTTCCAAAACGTGGTTGACCTGGGCGTTTACCAATTGGAAGACGACATGGAGCAACTCTACCAATTTGACATCATGAACACCGCAGAGTCCGTGTTTGAAGTGCAACACAACCCACTTTGGTCCAGCGATTGGGGCTGGTTCGAAGGTGTCGACGGCAACGGCATGATCCAATTGTGTGGCATCCGTGGCCTGTGCGCAGACCACCCCGATTACGAAGCGGGTTGGGGCTTTATGCCCGTCACGGAGGATTTGTGGAACCACTTTTTGGACGACGACACTTATCGCCGTGATGTGGCCATCATCTCCGAAGCCGAGCTCGCCCAAGACCTCGCCGATGCTGGCATGAGCTGCGATCCCATCATTGACCAGACCCAAAACAACCCGTTGGACTACACTGGTTACTGGCAAGAGAAGTACCCCAACTTGAAGGCCTATGCTGGCACCAATGTCAACGGAGGCAATGAGCACCTGACCAAGTCGCAAAACACCCACGTATTCCGCTATGCAGACATCATGCTCATGCTCGCCGAAGCCTACCACCGGGGTACAGGCGATGATGGAGCAGCGATGTACTACATCAACGAGGTGCGCGAACGCGCAGCTGGACCTGGCAACAATACAGGCAACTTCAGGACCGCAGAACAAGTGATGGCCGACGAAGGCTGGAGCTTACTGGACCTGATTTGGTACGAGCGACGCGCTGAATTGGCTTGCGAAGGCGACCGTTGGTTCGACTTGGTTCGCTCTGGTCGCGCCAGCGCTGACCTGTTCGAAGGAGACAAAGCCGCCAATTTCACGCAAGACGACCTTTGGCTGCCCATCGCTTTGGAAGAGACGCTGATCGCGTCCAGCCTCACCACATACCCAGACCCATCCCTGTTCAATTGAACCCACTCTTGACGTTCAAGAACATCCCACATCACCACAGAAACATTCACAAGCAACAACCCAAATCATGAACAGAACCATTCAAGGACTTGTCTTCATTCTTTTGGTCAGCCTCGCTGTTGCGAGCTGCCGCAAAGACCCAGCACCCGAGCCCTCCGCGGTCATCGCGAGCTTCCAATACGACGTTAGCGAAACCGATTGGGCCGAGGTCACATTCACCAACTACTCCGTGAATGCCACCTCACATGCATGGGATTTCGGAGATGGCAACACCAGCACTGAAACCAGCCCTACGCACACCTTCGGAGCTGGAGGCTCATATGAGGTGACCCTCACCGCCACTGGACTGGAAGGCTCTGCCTCCAAGACCGAGACCATCATCATCACCGACCCCAACACTGCGGGGACCTTCTTAACAGGTGCCGATGGAAAGACTTGGTACTTGGACCGCGAAGAGATTGCACTCGGCATCGGGC
>CALKHD010000199.1 GCA_938092195.1 uncultured Flavobacteriales bacterium
AGCGCGCGCTTGGTTGTACTCAGAAAGGTGGGGCAACTTCACTTGCAAAATGGCGGCTTGAATGCTGTCCAAGCGGCTGTTCATGCCGATGATTTGGTGCTCGTAACGCTTTTTCGAGCCGTGATTGCAGATCATGCGAAGTCTTTCGGCCAAAGTCGCATCTCGGGTGAAGCACGCTCCGCCATCCCCATATGCTCCTAAGTTTTTGGAAGGGAAAAAGCTAGTGGTTCCAATGTCGCCCATGGTTCCCGCTGCGGCCCACTGGCCATCTTCCATGTTCCAGCTGGATCCTATGGCTTGGGCTGTGTCTTCGACAAGGGCCAAATCGTACTCCCGAGCCAACCCACGAAGGGCGGTCATGTTGGCGCATTGACCGTACAGGTGAACAGGCAAGATGGCCTTGGTCTTGGGGGTGATGGCTTTTGCCACGGCCAAGGGGTCAATGGTGAAAGTGCAGGGGTCCACATCCACCATGACGGGAGTCAGGTTCAGAAGTTCAATGACCTCAACGGTGGAGATGAAGGTGAATGAAGGCGTGATGACTTCGTCACCTGGTTGAAGACCCAGGGCCATAAAGGCCGCTTGCAAAGCATCCGTTCCGTTGGCGCATGGAATCACGTGAATGGGTTGCTCATCAGTATGACCAAGCCATAAGGCAAGCTCTTGGCTGAAATTCCGCACTGCGGGCCCATTGATGTACTGGCCAGATTTGACGACCTCCAGGACCGCGGAGTCAATCTCCTGTTCGATTCGAGCGTACTGCCCGAGAACGTCCACCATGTGCAGGGGAGCCTTGTCTTTCTTCATCTTCGGTTCAAAGATACCGAGACCGCGTGTGGGCATGTGATGGAAACAAAGCGCTGATGGTGATTTAAATCCCAACAGAAGTGTATAATATGTCGACAAAATAGACTAAATTGGGGGTCTGAACTGCCATGAATCACTTTTTACGCCTGTTTCTGCGCACCGCATTTGCCCTGAGCATTTGGCTTTTTGCCGTGCCCACCCACGCCCAAGCATTCAACCCGGACTCCAACGGGGATGGCCAAGTCGGAGCTGGTGATGTGATCGCTGTTTTGGCGGTCTATGGGTTGCCCTTTGGCTACGAGGCAGAGCCGCCTTCTGTGTTTCATTTCGATCCAGATACCATCGGGATGCTGCCTTTGGGCCATGACCTATACATCGCCGAGAATTTCACGTTTCCATATTTATATGTCACCGTGCCCGATGGGGAGTATGCCGGCCAGTCCTTCCGCATGGCGGTTGAAAAGCAAGTGGACATGGACGATCAACAGGTGTATTTGCAGGACAGCCAAGGAAATTGGCTCGCCCTTGCGCGTCAGTTTGAAACCAATGGCCGCTATGCTGAGTTGGTGTGGACAGGCAGCCGCTGGGTGTCCAGTTCACTTGACTAAAAAAAACATCTGGGTCGAGTTGGCTGAAAACCTGCCCGTGTTTTCGACCTTAGCCATCCCGCCCGGATGGTGGAATTGGTAGACACGACGGACTTAAAATCCGTTGGCCCAAACGGGCCGTGCGGGTTCAAGTCCCGCTCCGGGTACCATCAAAAACGCCCGCATTGCGGGCGTTTTGCTGTTGTGAAGATTTCTGGTTTGACTCAGTCGCAGACCTCGCCAAAGGCGGCAAGGAACACGAGCATATCTGAGGTGGTGACCTGCTGGTCTCCATTCAAGTCAGCGGCACAGCCCGAGAGACAGCCAAAGTCGCCCAGCAAAAGGAGGGCGTCGGATACGGTCACCGTTCCGTCACCATCGAGATCAGGGGGGCAATCATTGGCGGGGTCCTGTGGATTGCACAACCCCGAAATGGACCAGCTGGCATTGAATTGAGCGCCTGCGGATCCACTGTATCCGTTGAACAGGTAGACGGACCAAGTTCCTTCTCCAGAGAGTGCGCTGCTGCTCACGTCCAACGAGGCTGTGAAGGTGCCCGATGTGCTGGATTGCCAGGACGCTGGCCAAAGGTTGTAGTCACCCAGGGAGGTGCAACCCGCAGGGGATGAATTGTATCCTCCAAATGCGGCGCAGGTTCCATCGGGTGCAACCAAGGCCACAGCCAAGTCGGCGGCCCAATTGGCGCCACCTCCAGTGTTGGTCCAGGTCAGGGACATGTCCAAAACTTCAGGTGAACCTGCAGCCTCAAAATTGAAGATGGCAGAGGCGCCATTGGCGGCCAGCGTGGCGTCGAGGTTGCCCTCTGCATCGCAGTCACATTCTTGGCCCGCAGGGGGGTAGATGCACCCGTCGTTGATGGTGGCCTCTGAATCATAATTGCACGCTGATGCATCGGTGCATCCGACACAGCTGGTCCCATTGCCTCCGCACACTCCGCATGCATCGTTGATGAGGCAGGATCCGTCGTCTTCAATGGCTTCGGGGTCATAGTTGCAGGCGGAGGGCAAGGTGCACCCGGCATTGGGCACGGAATTGGTGGGGTAGCTGTCGAGCGTCAATTGTCCGGTGTTCAGCGGATCCAAATGGGTGGATACGCCCACGCCCCAGCTGACATCCATTCTGCCGTAATAGTCATAGGCGCCATTGTTGTTGCTGCCACTGCATGCGGCGGCTCCCCCGTAGAGTTGACCGATGATGCGCTGGTTCTGGTCGAAGAGCGGAGAGCCAGAAGACCCCGGCTCTGTGACCCCGGATTCCCATTGGTTGATCCACCACACCTGCGCGCCGCCAGCGGTGGAGGTATAGGGGGCGTTGTTTTCGAAGCAGATTTTTTTGACGTCTCCACTCGGGTGGTGAATGCCCACAGCTGAAGATGGTGAGCTTCCGGATGCATCCCAGCCAGCGTATTCCACATCATAGCTGGAAGGAGGCGTCGTGCTCAATTCAATCAAGGCCACGTCGCTGCTTCCGCTGCTGGTGAGCAAGGTTCCGCCTGAGACGCTCTGTCCAGTCGGGCCAGAAGAGCCAGAGCACGTGCTGCTTTCATGGTTGAAGTAGTACACCCAAGAGTTGGGGTTGCCCAAGCAGTGGTTGGCCGTCAGAAAAAAGGGAGTCCCATCTTCGGCGGTGTTGTTCACCAAGGCCCCCGTGCACACCGCGGACCCACCATTGGTGATCAAGGCCACAGATTTCTTGGCCACTTGCCAGTCATCGCCGGCGGGGCAATTCACATTGATGTTGCAAGCACCGGAGTTTCCAAACGGCCCCATGCTGGCCGCAGCGGAGGGGTTTTCAGGGTGAAGAAGCAGGCTTCTGTAGCCGTGAACCACCTGGTTGATTTGAACCGTTCCTTCGCCGTGAACGGCATCGGGTTCTCGGTATTCCACCACCACGCGATCGGCATCAATCAACCCCAGCGACAAAGAGCCCCAGGGCTTCTCATTGGCCTCAGTGAAGCCGCCCAAAAAGCGGGTTCTCTCCACATTCCAAACAAACAAGCTGGCCCCCGCTGGAAGGTCGAATTCACCCAAAGCCAGGCCGATGCCCGTTGCTCCGGGGCAATGAATCCCCATTCGCCAGATCCATTGGCCTTTGACGTGTTCCCAAGAGCCTGAGTTGGCCAGATTGAAGTCCACTTCTCTCTCGACACCAAAGCGCCAAGGGGCCTCTTTGTATTGATCGGTGACGGCGTCTTGAGAAGCCAGCAAATCCAAGTCCAGTGCGGCTGTGCTGATTTCGGGACAGCTCCAATCGGCAGATTCCAAGCCCCATTGCCAAGGTGTCCCTCCTTGGGACACCTGGGCAAAGGTTGAGGCGCAATGAAGGATGGCCAACAGGAGACCGGCAGTCTTCAACGCATTCATGGGCAGTCCGTTCCAAAGAGCGAGAGCATGATCAGCATGTCTGAGGTGGTCACCCCTCCATCGCCGTTCATGTCGTGGCTGCAATCTTCAGGACATCCAAATTCTCCGAGCATCATGAGAAGGTCTCCAATGCCGATGATTCCATCGGTATTGAGGTCACCAAAGCAGGCATATACCTCTTGGAAGACCAGACTCTGCTGATTGATTTGGGGGTTTTCGCCATCGGAGGTTCTGCTTTGCAAGTTGACGGTCAAGCTGACTTCGCCATCAGTGGTCAATTGCGCGATCAAAACATGGCCGTTGTCATCGGGGAATGCGGCGGGTTCGAGGTCGGGGTAAATGAACACCGATCCGCCGTTCACATCGTCGGCAACAACAGCGCCACCTTCTCCCTCAAAGGGACCAAAGTCCAGGCCAATGGTGTTCACGTCGGCAGAGTTGTCTTCACCACCCACCGTGAGCCAGCTGTCGAATGCCAGCAATGAGTCCACAGGCAGCAACAAAGGATTGATGCTCGATGCCAAAGCTCCACCGAGGGGGTTCTGATAAAACTCAGTGGTGGTGTTCACGGACAGGGGGACACTGTCGAATCCATAAATGGCCACGAGCTGTTCTGTGGGGTCGGAGAATTCCGCCCAAACACGATAGGTGGTCATGCCATTCACGGTGTTCTGACCCACCACGTCGTAACCGAGTTGCACAAAGCTGGTTTCGATCACTTCGTCTTCGTCACAGATTCCGTCGTCGTCGGCATCGTTCAAGCAGTTGCCATCGCAATCCAATCCGCTTTCTGCATAGGTGCAGGAACCATCATCCAATGTGGCCAGAGCGTTGTAATTGCAGGCCTCTGAATCGGTGCACCCCGGGATGTCTCCAGGATCTCCAGTGCAGAAGGATTGGGTCTCAGTGAAGTCGAATTCTCCGCCAGATGCCATGACCACGCCATCCACCTCCAAGGTGTAGCTGCCTTCTCCCCAAGCGCAGCAAATGCCGTCGCCAAAGGTGTCGTTGACGGTCAGGTCGTAGCAGCCTTCGGGCAAGCAGAACACCGTGGTTACGGTGCCGGATTGTCCAGAGTAATCAGGAGATTCCGCCAGTACTGCGTCACCATTGGACAAGGTCCAGCTGAACTCAGAAGGGTACTGGTCGAGCACCACGGTCATGGTGAAGTTCAATCCATCAAGGATGCAGCTGCCGTCGTCCAGAGTGGCATCTGGGCTGTAGTTGCAAGCGTCGGGGTTGGTGCAGCCACTGCATGTGCTGTCGTCACCGCCACACACGCCACACTGGTCGTTGAACAGACAAGAGCCATCGTCCTCGGTGGCGTCAGCGTTGTAATTGCAGGCGGCTTCCAACGTGCAGCCGAAACAGCCATATTCGCAGGTGCCGTTGTCGATTCCAGCTTGGTCGTCATAGTTGCAAGCCTCGGTGTCGGTGCATCCAAAATTGAGGTTGTCCGTGCAGAAGTCGAGGGACTCCGTGTCCCCAAAATCTCCGCCTGACCCTATGACCACAGAATCGACCAACACGGTATATCCGCCTGGCGCATAAATGCCATCGCCAAAGCTGTCATAAATCGTGAACGTGTAGCATCCTTCTGGGGCGCAGACCAGCTCGTCAATGGTGCTTCCGGAAGATGTGTAAGGGCCTCCTGAGGATAACACGTTTCCAAGCGAGTCGGTGAGGGTCCAGGTGATTTCTCCAGGGTAGATGTCTGTGGTGATGGACACCGTGATGGGCGTGCCGTCAGCAATGCAGGAACCGTCATCGATGGTGGCATCTGCATCGTAGTTGCAGCTCAATGGGTCGGTGCAACCAATGCAACTGTAGTCACAACTGCCGCTGTCATTGATGGCATCTTCGTCATAGTTGCAGGCACTGACATCCGTGCAGCCATAGCTTTCGCCAGCGCAGAAGCTCGTGGATTCTCCTTCCCCGAATTCAGCTCCGGAGGCGACCAAAGTGCCATCCACAGTCAGCGCATAGTCGCCGGATCCATAGGAGCAGCAGATGCCGTCACCAAAGCTGTCGTAAATGTTGAAACTGTAGCATCCGTCACCCGCGCAGAAGTTTTCGGTTACTGTTCCCGCAATTTCCGTGTAGGGCCCGCCCGAGGCCAAAATGGCACCTGCGGTGTCCATCAAAGCCCAAGTGGTTTCACCGGGGTAGTTGTCCAAGTTCAGGGTGAGGGAGAATGGCAGACCATCGGCTAGGCAGGATCCGTCGTCCAAAATGGCGCTGGGGTCGTAGTTGCATGCTGTGGAATCTGTGCACCCTCCGCAGGAGCTGTCATCGCCGCCGCAAACGCCGCACTGGTCCAGGGTCAAGCAAGAGCCATCGTCAATCACAGCCGCTGGGTCAAAGTTGCACGAAGTGCTGTCGGTGCAACCGCCGCAAGTGCTGTTGTCCCCTGCACAGACGCCGCAAAGGTCCAGGTCGGCGCATGAGCCATCGTCAATTGTGGCATCGGGGTTGTAATTGCATGAAGCACTGTCGGTGCATCCATCGATGACGCCGCCAATGCAGACTTCGTGCACAGTGATGTCGGCCACATAGGTCACAGATCCGCTGGAGGCATATCCGTTGATCAGCTGAATGCTCCACTCGCCATCGCCAGTAAGTCCAGAACCGGTCAAATCTAGAGAGGCGGCATAAGCGCCATCCAGGCCACTGGTCCAGTCCTCAGGCCAAAGCGTGTAGTTGCCCAAATCTGTGCAACCGGCAGTGACCGCAGCAGAGAATCCGCCAAACTCAATGCAGTCGCCGTTGGGGGAGTTGATCACGATCAACATGTCCGCAGACCAGCTGCCAGCGCTGCCTGTGAAATCCAAAGCGATGTCCAGGCCTTCCACTTCGCCAGTACCGGTGAAGGTGACAGGGGTGCCCGCCGCGCCACCTGAAAGCGACTCGGTGATGCTCAAGTCGGTGAAGCAGTCACAAATGCCCCCCACCGGAGGATAGACGCACGACACATCGTCGATGGTCGCATTGGGGTTGTAGTTGCACGCCGTGCTGTCTGTGCAACCTGTGCAGCTGGATCCGTCTCCAGCACACACACCACAGATGTCCACGTCAGCGCAGGATCCATCATCGACCGTGGCATCGGGGTTGTAGTTGCAGAACGAGGAGTCCAGACAACCAAAACAAGAGAAGTCACAAGTGCCATCGTCTGCCACGGCGTCGGGGTTGTAATTGCAAGCCCCTGAGTCGGTGCAGCCTAGAACAATGTCGCCCACGCAAACCTCATTGGACTCACTGCTTCCAAAATCTCCTCCTGAGGCCAGGATCACACCGTTTTGTGAGAATTCATAGCCGCCGTTTCCATACGCGCAGCACATGCCGTCTCCAAAGCTGTCATAGACGGTCAACGTGTAACAGCCGTCCCCCACGCATGAGGTTTCGACTTGGGTGCCTCCGCTGCCGTAGGGCCCTCCACTCCAAACCACATCGCCATTGGCGTTGGTCAACTCCCAACTGGTCTCACCGGGGTAGTTGTCGAGGTTGAGCGTCATGACCACATCGACACCTGAAGAGTCCAAGTTGAAGTCACTGGATCCTGAATCATTGGACGCATTCTCATCCGACCCTCCATTGGGGTTGGAGACCGTTGCCGTGAAGCTGTGGGCTCCATCACCTGGGGTGAGGGTGGGAAGAACAATGTCTTCGGATTCACCAAAGGCCAATGCGCCGGTCCAGCTGTAGGTCTGTTCAGTTCCTCCATCCACTGCGTATGTGATGGTGGCGCTGGTGAGGTCCAACCCGCCGTAATTGAAAAGGGTCAGGCTGGGAGTGACTTCCGTGTCGCATGAAAAGCCGGAAGGTTCGTTGATGCTGATAATGGCGGCATCCAAATCAAAGTCTGGGACCGCAGGCAAACAACCGTTCGAAGATTGAATGCTGGCGCGGGCCCCACCCGGAGCGAGCAAGGCTTGCATCCGGTCTGCTTGACCCAAGCTGAAGACATTCATGCAGCCATCGTCGGAATAGTCCATGTAATTCTGAACCATGTCCTCTGTGCTGCAGCTGACGTGCCCCAATGCGCAGCCGTAATTGGCCCCATCAGATTCCGGCGTGTCGGCCACAAAATCATCGGCGCCGCAACCGCCGTCTCCCCAAATGTGACGCAGGTTGAGCCAGTGCCCGACCTCGTGTGTGGCGGTCCGACCCAAGTTGTATGCGCCTGAGCCGGGACCGTCAATGCCCACAAACTGATAACCGCAAACAATGCCGTCGGTCGCTGGGTTCCCCCCTGGGAATTGCGCATAGCCGAGGAGGCCTCCACCCAGATTGCACACCCAGAAGTTCATGTAGTCCTCCGTGGGCCAAGCGTCGGATCCACCGGCACTGGTGAATTTGACGTTGTCGGAGGTTCCAAAGCTTCCTGAGGATGTGGGAACGCGCAAGATGCCATTGGAAGGGGCTCCGTTGGGGTCTCGGGTGGCCAAGCAGAATTCAATTTCTGTGTCTGCAGCCTGAGGCCAGATCTCATCTTGGTCGGCGTTGGTTCGGCGAAAATCTTCATTCAACACCTGCAGTTGCTCCATCAGTTGGGCGTCCGAGATGTTTTCGGTTTCATTGGCGTAGACCACGTGAAACACCACCGGGATGGTGATGACCACGGGCTGAAGCTGAGCTCCACTGGCCCGAAGTTCCTCCCTCGACTGGACAAAGCTTGCAGTGTGGGCCTCCAGGTCGCTCTGACGCTTGGCGTACGAAGCGTCCATGCCCATCATCTGGACATGTTTTTCGTGAGCGGCACATGAGCGGGTTTCCGGGGCTTCTGGGTTTTTAATCTGTCCAGATGCAGCAAGTGTGCCCAAGATTAGGGCGGGTAAAAGGAGAAGAATCCTCATGATTGGTTTGGTATTCAGGCAAACAGGTTCGGTTTTACAATATGGGGTTTTAATCCCAAATGGAGCACTTGATATATGTCACTCTTGCCCTCGGATTTGTTCGCGATCCGGTTGGATGCAAGTTGATTTGGTGTAAATTTGCCGACCCAT
The DNA here is from genome assembly GCA_938092195.1 of uncultured Flavobacteriales bacterium. Classification (GTDB taxonomy): domain Bacteria; phylum Bacteroidota; class Bacteroidia; order Flavobacteriales_D; family Sanyastnellaceae; genus UBA8752. The sequence goes on from CALKHD010000199.1 coordinate 8,782, forward strand.
GCGAGAATAGCTCAGTTGGTAGAGCACAACCTTGCCAAGGTTGGGGTCGCGAGTTCGAGTCTCGTTTCTCGCTCAATGAAAAGGGCTTCCATTTGGAAGCCCTTTTTTCATTTCGCCTTTTCGGAACTGGACCAAGTGGCTTCAATGGCCGCGATGATGCGGTCGGCCGAGCCCTTGTTTTCTTCAATCCAAGCCAGGGCTGCTTGTCCAGCATTCTCGCGCTTGCTTTTCCCTTCAAGGCTCATCCAGTTGATCAAACAAGAGGTCAATTGGGCCTCGGTCTGGCAGATGTCTATGGCGCCTGCATCAGACAGCGCTTGAATTTCGCGAAAGCCGGATACAGCGGGCCCCACCGCCACAGGAAGGCCGTAAACGGCGGCTTCGAGCGTGTTGTGAACGCCCGCTTCCCAACCTCCTCCGACCAAGGCCAGGTTTCCCAGCTGATATGCGGATTTTAAAAAGCCCACTTCGTCCAAAATGAGTCCCGAAGTGGAGGTTGGATAAGGCTCGCCCTGCTGGCTGGTTCGAGGAAACGAGGATTCAGCCGCCCACATGGAGACATGCTTGCCACGGACTTCATGAGGTGCAACCAGGACACACCATCCCGATTCTTGCAATTTGGAGTTCAATGCAGCGATGGCGCCCCACTCCGAAGGCCATGCACTGCCGGCAACGAGCATTTTGCGCTCGCCTTTCCAAGTTTGAATGGCGCTCAGTTTGGCCTTAACAGGTTCGTTCGCCGCCTGAATGGACGTGTCCAGAACTCGGTCGATTCTGGGGTCGCCGGTCACTTGGCCATTCAATCCATAGTTGGACAGGACTTCTGCAGAACCGCTGTCTTGAACCTGAAGGGTGCTGAGCATAGACAAGTGGCGGCGGATCCAAAAGCCCAGGACCGTGGCGGGGTGCCTCCCTCGGTCAAAGCGCGATGCCACCAAATGAATCCGGGTTCCGGAGTCAGACAGAATCCGAATGAGCGCTGGCCAAAGCTCATATTTAATGAGAATGGTGTCCTTGGGGTTCAAAATTGAAGCGAACTCTCTGATGTTGCGCGGGGTGTCCCAGGGTAAATAATCGATGTGGTCCGCTGCATTTTCATGCGTGGACTCGCGGCCCGACGGAGAGAAAAACGTGA
>CALKHD010000200.1 GCA_938092195.1 uncultured Flavobacteriales bacterium
CTCCGACCCCACCATGAGTTGGGTCAGGTTGTAGCCTGTGCTGTTCTTGAGGGTGTTGGCACCCGTTTCAATGAGCGTACCATCGGCCAGGACGACTTCCAGGTTCAAGACCCAGTCTTTGGTGACGCCATACTTCACCGCCCTGGGTCCTCCGCTGTTTTCGGCGAGGTTGCCGCCAATGGTGCAGGTGCCTCGGCTGGCCGGATCTACGGCATAGAACAGACCTTTGGCCTCTGCGGCCTCTTGCATTTCTTGGACGATCACGCCCGGTTCCACCACGATTTGGTGATTGAGCTCGTCGATGGTCACGATGCGATTCAATCGTTTTGTACTCAAGCTGATGCCTCCTTGAACGGGCAGTGCGCCTCCGCTCAGGCCTGTCCAAGCTCCAGCAGGGGTAACGGGAATGTGATGGGCATGGGCCCAAGTCATGACCGCCACCACTTCTTCCGCGTTTTCTGGCATGGCCACGCAATCGGGGAGGAATTGAAGGTCTTCTGTGTGGTCTTGGCTGTGTGCTGCTCGGTCTTCAGTAGAATCCAAAATGCGCAAATGCGGCACGGCGGCTTGGAGCTGAGCTGCCAAGGACGAGGATGAATGGGTGGATTGCGAGTCAGCGGGCATGGGGGCTTAATTTGCCGCTTGAAAATTCGATTTCAGCGGTTTGGTCCGTGAAAATTTCCACCACGATGCGCAATGCAATTCTCTTGGCCTTGATGGTCATCTCCACCAGTTCATTGGTGGCTCAGAAAAACACGGTTCCCACAGAACGGTGGTCCAACGAAAAAATCTGGTACAGCGGCATGTTCCGTTCCGAAGGTGTTTACGGCATTCGTTCCATGGCGGACGGGGTGCACTACACCAGCTTGGAGTCCAGTGAATCGGGAAACGCAGTGGTGAAGTATGCTTATGCCACAGGATCGGCGGTGGACACCTTGGCCAAGAGCTCAGTCGTTTATGGCGGAGAGCCAATTCGGATTGGGGGGTATCAATTTTCGAGTGACGAGACCAAATTGCTGTTTAGCAGTGACTCGGAGTCCATTTACCGCCACAGCTACTTGGCTGCATTTCATGTGTACGAAGTGGGAAGCGAAATGGCCGGTGTTCCTCTGAGGGAGGATGGCACGAAGGTGCGGTTGGCCACATTCTCACCTGCTGGAGACAAGGTGGCGTTTGTGCAGGACAACAACTTGTGGGTGTCCGACCTGGTCAAGGCGCCTGTAAAACTGACCATGGATGGCCAATGGAACAGCATCATCAATGGTGCTTCGGACTGGGTCTATGAAGAGGAATTTGGAAAGGACCGTGGATTCTATTGGTCTCCCAATGGTCAGTACATCGCCTTCTACCGCTTCGATGAGACAAAGGTGAGAGAGTTTGGTATGCCCATGTACGGTCAGCTGTATCCAGAACCCTACACGTTTAAGTACCCGAAGGCAGGGGAAATCAATTCCGAAGTGTCCATTCACAGCATCGACGTGAACACAGGACGGAAGTCTGTTTTGGCCAGGGTCGATGGCGACAACTACATCCCTCGCATCATGTGGATGGGGGAACAAAACAAGTTGATGGTGATGCGCATGAATCGACACCAGAACAAGATGGAGTTGCTGGGCTTTGATTTGTCTTCGGAAGATCCTCGCCAGCAAGCCCAAGAGGAGTTGTTGCTGGTGGAAGAGGCGCCCACCCATGTTCCCGTGCAGGACAACTTCACGTTTCTGGCAGACGGGTCTTTCCTCATGACCAGCATGAAGGATGGGTTCAATCACTTGTATTGGGTGCGCCCGGGCAAGTCCGAGAAGCAGTTGACTTCGGGAGAATGGGACATCACCTCTGTTCAGGGCTATGACGCCAAGAGGAAAGTGGTGTATTTCGGCAGTTCCATCAATGGGGCCACACAAAACCACTTGGCCAAGGTGGATTTGAAAGGACGCATGACGCTGCTCGATGACGCCCAGGGAACCCACGGCGTGGCTTGGAGTCGGACGTTTGACTACGCGATCCACAACCACAGCGATGCCGGAACGCCCCCCTCCTATGTTCTGAGAAACCGCAAATGGTCGTCCATCCGCGTGCTTCGCGACAACGCTGAATTGAAGGAGACGCTGTCCGATTACTCGGTGGCCCCTCGCGAATTTTTCACCTTCACCGACGATGCGGGAGAAGAGCTGAACTGCTGGATGATGAAACCCACAGACTTTGATCCAGCCAAGAAATACCCGGTGTATGTGGCCATCTATGGTGGGCCTGGTGTGAACACCGTCAACGACAGTTGGGGTGGGACCACCTTCTATTGGCACAACCTGCTTTGTCAGGAAGGCTACATCGTGGTGAGCTGCGATCCACGTGGTACGCCCAAGCGGGGCCGCGAGTTTGAGCACAGCACTTATTTGCAATTGGGCAAGCTGGAGACCGAAGACTTCATTGATTTGGCCGAACACCTGAGTGCGAAGGATTACATTGATGGGGACCGCATTGGGATTCAAGGATGGAGCTACGGTGGGTACATGACCCTGCTGGCCATGACCAAGGGTGCAGCCCATTATGCGGCGGGGATTTCCGTGGCGCCGGTCAGCAACTGGCGGTTTTATGACAGCATTTACACCGAGCGGTTCATGCGCACACCGCAGGAGAATGCCGATGGATACGACGACAACAGTCCCATCAATCATGCAGAGAAACTGGAGGGCCCACTCCTGCTGGTCCATGGTTCTGCAGACGACAATGTGCATTTCCAGAACGCCATGGAGATGGTGGATGCACTGGTGGCAGAAGGCAAGCACTTTGACTTTTTTGCCTACCCCAACCGCAACCATGGCATCTACGGAGGCAACACCCGACTGCATCTCTTTACGATGATGCTGGATTTTGTCAAGGAGAACCTCTGAGGAATACCTGAACATGATGTGGCAGCGGTCCTGCTGTCCCCCTTATCTTGCCACCAACACCTTAATTGAGAATCTTTATGTCTGACTCCAACGTGGCCCAAACTGGCCATCCGCGTGGCTTGTATACGCTGTTTTTCTCCGAAATGTGGGAGCGCTTTTGCTACTATGGCATGCGCACATTGCTCACTTTGTATTTGGTGAAGTCCTTGATGAAAGGGGACTCCGAAGCCAGCTTGATGTATGGAGCCTACACGGCTCTGATTTACGCAGCTCCAGTATTGGGAGGGCGTTTGGCAGACCAATACCTCGGCTATCGGTACGCCATATTGCTCGGAGCCGTATTCATGGCTGTAGGTGAGTTTTTGATTTTGGGCGGCAATGAAATGTTCCTGCTTATTGGAATGGGTGCCCTGATTGTGGGCAATGGTTATTTCAAGGCCAACATTTCGACCATCGTGGGTAAACTCTACGAGGACAACGATCCCAGAAGAGACTCTGGGTTTACCATCTTTTACATCGGCATCAATGTCGGCGCCTTGCTTGCGACGACGGTTGTGGCCTACGTCGGGGAAACCTATGGCTTCCACTACGGATTCGGCTTGGCTGGCATTGGAATGCTCTCCGGGCTGCTGATCTTTTGGTTGGGCCGCGACAACTATTCTGCCGCCCCTGGATTGGACATCCGTGAGGCTGGTCATGAGACCAAGTGGGGCATGAAGATGTATCAGCTCATCACGCTGGGTTCAGTCCTCTTGATTCCGATTTGCTATGTCTTGATTCTGAAAAACACGTTCCAGATTGGTGAGGGAGATGATGCGTTCACGTTCCCGCTGATGACGGTGTTGTTGACCATGCTCTTTGTTTACGTTGCGATGAGTCTCATCAAGGCGGGAAAGGCCGAAGGAGAAAAGCACCGCGACCGCATGGTGGCACTTGTGATCTTCATGGTGATCAATGTGATTTTCTGGGCGTGCTTTGAGCAGGCCGGCACATCATTGACGTTGTTTGCTGACCGCAATGTGGACCGCATGGTCATGGGCTGGGAAATGCCCGCTTCCATGACGCAGTTCTTCAATCCATTCTTCATCGTTCTGTTTGGTTCGATTTTCACTTGGATGTGGGTGCGCTTGGATAAAATCGGAAAGAATCCATCCATCCCCATGAAGTTCTCTCTGGGCATTTTGCAGCTTGGGGTTGGCTTCTTGGTGACCATCATTGGCTTGCAGTTCATGGATGAGTCTACAGCCATGGTTCCCCTCTTGACCCTGTTGTTCTTGTACATGCTCCATACCACAGGTGAACTTTTCCTCTCTCCGATTGGACTGTCTATGGTGACGAA
>CALKHD010000201.1 GCA_938092195.1 uncultured Flavobacteriales bacterium
TGACAGTTTTCGACCGTCGCACCGTCGTGGACTTTGGCGTCAGTCCCCATGAACTCCAGAACGCGACCATTGGTTTCCACCGTGACTTTCCGGTTTCCGCAGTCCATCCAGGCATTGACTTCGCCGGGCATGAAACGGACGCCTTGCTCTGTCAGTTCACGAAGTGCATCCGGCAGCTGGTACTCGCCCCCTTTTTGAACACCACCGTCGATCAGCTTTCCAATCTCTCGTTTCAAGCCGGCGGCATCTCGAAAATGGTAAATCCCAATCATCGCCAGGTCTGAAACGGGTTCTTCAGGCTTTTCTGCATAGGCTTGAATGACGCCTGCATCGTCGAGGACCACGACCCCAAATTGTCGGGGGTCTTCAATCCTTTTGACGAAAAGGTGTCCGTCGGCGCCATCGTCGAGGTTGAAATCCGCCCGAAAAAGGGTGTCGGCAAAGGCCACCACAGCTTCTCCGTCCAAGAATTCTTGAGCACACCAAACAGCGTGGGCCGTACCGAGCGGCTGTTCTTGGTGGCGGATGTGACCCTTGGCTCCCAAGGATTCAGCCAGGCTCAACAGGTCTTTTTCGACTGCGGGACCAAAATCACCAATCACAAACGCGATGTTGTCAAATGGACGCGGGCTCATGGAAGCGAGGTCTTCGACCAGCCGCTGAACAATGGGCTTTCCGGCGACACTGACCAGGGGTTTGGGCACCGTGAGGGTGTGGGGTCTGAGGCGGCTTCCCCGCCCCGCCATGGGAATGATGAGGTTCATTTGGTTCCGGTGTGACCGAACCCACCTTCACCGCGCTCGGTGAGGGCCAATTCAGCAGATTGTTGGACAAGGGCCCATTGGACCCGGGCATATTGGGCAACCACGAGTTGTGCAATGCGTTCGCCGGGTTGCAGGGTGAACGCCACTTGTCCGTGGTTGATGAGAAGAACTCCGATTTCCCCTCGATAGTCTGCGTCGATGGTGCCAGGGGAGTTGAGGACCGTCAGGCCATGCTTGTATGCCAGGCCACTTCTGGGCCTGACTTGGGCCTCGAACCCTTCGGGCAGCTCAATGTGCAAGCCGCTGGGCACAAGCTTTCGCTCTCCTGGCTCCAGAACAACAGGTTTGTCGAGTCTGGCTCGAAGGTCCAGTCCTGCACTTTGTGGAGTGGCGTATTGGGGCAATTCTTCTGTGCCAACATTGGCCACGCGCACCACTACGTTTTGAGAGGGACTGTCGCTCATGATCACGAAAATTCAGCCTTGCGCTTGTTCAAGAACGCATCCACCCCTTCGTGAAAATCAGGGTGGTCAAAGCACCGACCGAATTGATCAATTTCCACTTCGAAGCCTTCTGTGGTTCCACTGGACTGCACGCAGCGAATGGCTGCAGCCATGGCGTTGGGGCTGTTTCGTGTCAATGGTTTGGCCGCCTCGATAGCCGCCTCCATCAATTCTTCTCTGCTGACCACGCGGCTCACCAACCCAACACTCAGGGCTTCGTCAGCCTTGATCATTCTGGCCGTCAAAATCATTTCCATGGCCCTTCCAGACCCCATGATTTTGGCCAAGCGTTGGGTTCCCCCGTAGCCAGGGATCAGCCCCAAGGTGACCTCTGGCAAACCAAGGCGGGCATTGTCAGATGCAATTCGGATGTGACAAGCCAAGGCCAATTCGAGACCACCTCCAAGTGCAAATCCTCCAATGGCCGCAATGAACGGCTTTCTGGACATGGCAATGGCGTCGAACAGGATGCGCTGTCCTTGCTCGGCGAGCTGTCTTCCTTCGGTGCCATTAAAATTGGCGAATTCCTTGATGTCCGCCCCCGCGACGAAGGCTTTTTCGCCCGATCCTGTGAGGATCACACAACGGACGTCGTTTCGGTTTTGGACCTCTTCCACCTTTTGTCCGAGCTCTTTGATGAGCGCGGCATTCAAGGCATTGAGTTGTTGTGGGCGTTGGAGGGTCCAACAGGCCACGGATCCGTGTAGGGTTTCGGTGACCAAAGCAGTCTCAGACATGGTCCGAAATTAATCAATTGCTCCCCCTCCTGCGGCCTGAAGTCTGCGGGTTACCGGGTGGTGAGGTGTGGACCAAATGGCATCCGAAGTCCCCTCCTCCACAATCTGCCCTTTGTCCATGACCACAGTGCGGTCGCAGAGGTACCTCACCACGCCCAAGTCATGGCTGATGAACAGCAAGGAGAGCCCTCGTTTTTCTTGCAGTTGGATCAGAAGGTTGAGCACCTGTGCTTGGACACTCACATCGAGTGCAGCCACGGCTTCGTCACAAATGAGCAGGTCTGGATTGGCCGCCAGAGCGCGAGCAATCACAATGCGTTGCCTTTGCCCACCAGAGAATCCGTCGGGCTTTTTGTCGAGGGCACTCCGATCCAAGCCCACCGCCTCCATCAGCCCCTCCATGTCTTGTTGCAGCTGGTGCTTTGGCGTTCCCCAACGGGTCAGGACTTCACCCAACATCCGCCCTACACGCAAGGCGGGGTTCAAGGCCGCGCGTGGGTCTTGGAACACCAATCCCACGGTGGCTCGGATGTGCTGAATGTCGATGGGCCGTCCGCCATGGACCATCTTTTCTCCCAATTTGATGGTGCCAGAGTCGATTTGATGCAGACCCAAAATGGCCCGGGCCAAGGTGGTTTTGCCGCAACCACTTCCACCGACAACGCCCAGACTTCCGCCTCTGGGCAGGCGCAATGAGACGTTCTCAATGGCCGGCGTTTTTTGTCCGGGATAGGTTTTGGTGGCCCCTTCAATCACCAGCAAGTCTGGAGTTTCAGATTTGGGGGCAGTGCGGATTTGTTGGGACGCAACAGTGTGGCCAGAGGGGGTCAAAAAATCAGCCAGGACGGGCAATGGGGTGGGTCTTCCAGACTGGGGAACGCGACAGGCCAGCAGGCCTTGGGTGTATGGATGACCCGGGGCCGAGAGCACGTCGCTCACGGCACCTTTCTCCACCACTTCTCCTCGATACAGAACGGCCACTTGGTCGGCGTGTTTTTCCACCACGTCCATGTCGTGGGTCACCAACACCATGGCCAGGCCCCTTTTGAGCTGCAGCGAACGCAGCAGGCCGAGCAAGTCGGCCCTGAGCGTGCTGTCCAATGCCGTGGTTGGCTCGTCGGCCAGCAGAATGTCTGGGTCATTGGCCAAGGCCATGGCGATCAAGACCCTTTGCTTCTGTCCCCCAGACAATTCATGGGGGAATGCGCGCATGGCGCGATCGGGGTCGGAGAGTTGTACCTCCTCGAGAAGGGCTCGGGCCTTTTGGTAGGCCGCATCGCGCTGACCTCCTTGATGCCGGCGAATGACCTCGGCCAACTGAGACCCGCAATGAAGGGTGGGGTTGAGGCTGGTCATGGGCTCTTGAAAGACCATGGAAATCTGACTGCCCCTTGGAATGGGCTGGGTGTGGCCTCCCTTTGAATCTGACCACACTTGACCCAGCCCGACTATCCGGCCTGCGGTGAGCACGGACCCTTCGGGCAGCAGCCCCAGAGCGGCCATGCAACACATGGTTTTGCCCGAACCGCTCTCTCCAACCAACGCCAACGCCTCTCCCCGTTTGGCGGTCAGCTGGACTTGGCGGAGAACCGGATGTCCCCCGATGTCAAGGCTCACCCCGTCCCAGAGCAGGGCGGCGTCTGGGTTGGCTTCAGAGTGTGCCACGCAAGGCTTGCTCTCTTTCGATGGCTTCAAAGAGGGCTTTGAAGTTGCCTTTTCCAAAGCTTTGGGCCCCCTTCCTCTGGATGATCTCAAAGAACATCGTTGGCCGGTCTACAACGGGACGCGTGAAAATTTGGAGCAAGTAACCTTCGTCATCCCGGTCGACGAGAATGCCCAGCTTGCGCAATGGTTCCAAGTCTTCGTCAATGGCGCCCACCCGGTCCAAAAGGTCATCGTAGTAGCTCTTGGGCACCTGCAAAAACTCGATGCCGCGCCGTTGAAGTTCAGTCACCGTGGTGATGATGTCATCGGTGGCCACCGCGATGTGCTGCACGCCCGCCCCTTGATAGAAGTCGATGTACTCCTCGATTTGAGACTTCTTACGGCCCTCTGCGGGTTCGTTGATGGGGAATTTGATTCGCCCGTTGCCGTTGCTCATCACCTTGGACATCAAGGCGGTGTATTCGGTGGAAATGTCTTTGTCATCGAAGGAGACGAGCTGGGCGAAGCCCATGACCTTGGCGTAGAACTCGCACCAAGTGTTCATCTCTCCCCAGCCCACATTGCCCACCATGTGATCGATGTATTTCAGGCCCACGGCTTCTGCACCACCGCTGGGCGTCCAAGCTTGGTAACCTGGCAGGAACACCCCGCCGTAGGCTTTGCGCTCCACAAAAACATGAATGGTGTCGCCATAGGTTTCGATGCCACTGAGCACCACTTTGCCATTTGCGTCCTCTCTGGTTTCGGGCTGGAACGCGCTGACGGCACCTCTCGAGGTCGTTTCCTTCCAACTTTGGGTGGCGTCATCCACCCACAGAGCAACGGCTTTTACTCCGTCTCCATGGCGATTGAGGTGGTCGTTCAACGGCCCGTCGGCCACCATGGGGGTGGTGAGGACCAATGTGATTTTGTCCTGTTGGAGCACATAGCTCACGCTGTCGCTGGAGCCAGTTTCCAATCCCCGGTATGCGAGGGGCTGAAATCCCCAAGCGTGCATGTAGTAATAGGCACTTTGCTTGGCGTTTCCAACAATCAGTTCAACGTGGTCGGTGCCGAGCAGGGGCAAAAAATCCTTCGCGTCTGCGACAGTGATTTCGGGTTGTGGAGTCGTTTGATCCATGGTCATTGCAGGGTTCAGTCGATGTTTTTTGGGGAGTAGCCCAGCCAGCTTTGATGATAGGAACCATCCTCGATGTCGAGGGCCTGTTGGGTCAGTCGCAATGGACGGAACGTGTCCACCATCACGGCCAGTTCAGCAGTCTCTTTTTTGCCAATGGAGCCTTCGTAGGTGCCGGGGTGAGGTCCATGCGGAATGCCGCCTGGGTGAAGCGTGAGGTCTCCTCTGGAGATTCCCTTTCGGCTCATGAAGTTTCCTTCCACGTAATACAAGACCTCATCGGAATCGATGTTGCTGTGGTTGTATGGCGCGGGAATCGACTTGGGGTGGTAGTCATAGAGCCTGGGGCAGAAGCTGCATATGACAAAGGCGTCCGTTTCAAACGTTTGGTGAACCGGCGGCGGCTGGTGAACCCGGCCTGTGATGGGCTCAAAATCGTGAATGGAGAAGGCGTAGGGGAAGTGATACCCATCCCAACCCACCACGTCAAAAGGATGGCTCGCGTATGTGGCCGTGTGGATCATGCCCTCTTTCCGAATGTCGATGGGGAAGTCTCCTTTTCGATCAATGGCGGGGGTTAATTCTGGTGTTCTAAAGTCGCGCTCACAAAAAGGACTGTGCTCGAGCAATTGCCCAAAGTGATTGCGGTAGCGCTTGGGCGTCACAATCGGATGAGCACTCTCCACGATCAGCCAGCGCTGTGTGTCATTGGAAGGCCCCCAGCGGTGAATCACCCCGCGTGGAATCACCAGGTAATCCCCGGGGCGGTATTCCAATCGGCCAAACATGGTTTCGAGCACGCCAGTGCCGTCATGGATGAACACCACCTCGTCGGCATCGGCATTCTTGTAAAAACGATCGGTGGGGTCGGATTCGGTGGGCCGTGCCACAGAAATGGTGCAATCGGCGTTGAACATCAGGGGCACCCGAGCGGCCAAAGCATGTCCGGATGAAGGGGCATTGAACCCGAGAACCCGTCTGGAAGTCAAGTTTTCCCGCACCCCTTCCTTGGGTCTGGTGTCCACGGGATCGGACACAGAACGCACCATGGTGGGGGGCTGAAGGTGATACAAGAGCGAGCTCATGCCCACAAACCCAATGGTCCCAAACAACTGCTCATGGTGCAGTGTGCCGTCGGACTTGGTGAATTGGGTGTGGCGTTTTTGCGGAACCTGCCCGCGCTGCTGATAAAAGGGCATGGGTACAAGGTAGTTTGGAACGAACTCAACCGCCACCGCCAATGTTGGCGTACCAGGGAAGTTTGCCATCGTCCCCTGGGGGGAACCTCAAGGGAACTTTGAACCCTTTGGGAAGCGGCTGATCTGCGGTCTTTCCCGAGCGCTTTTCGAGCACTTTGAGTTTCACGGCTTCGATGTGGCTGATTTGCCTGAGTGTTTCACCTTCTTCGGCCACATGCCAGCTTGTGTTTCCACGGCGGCGCTTGGGCTGTGTGTAGAGCCTTTGGTCCGATGTCAGCATCGTTTTCATGTTGACATCCCCCAAGTCATTGTACTTCCGCAGTTGCCATACGGCCAGTTGCAAGGCGTTGGCAATGTCGCCCAAGGCTTCTCCTTTTCGGCCTTCTGCCCAGGCCACATCGTTGTCTGTGATGCCCCCTGAACGGCCAGAACCCAGAACAACCGTGGTTTTGGCATCGTCTGTGGTTGGGCTGGTTTCAGAATCGGGGAGGGCGGCCAATTCTTCACGTTCGGGCAGCTGTCCTTTTTTGAGCCAATTGATGCCCTCCTGATCGTACTTCTCCAAGTCGTGTCGCTCAATCAATTCGATGAGTGCCTTGGCATAGCTAGGACTGGTGGCATAACCACATCGCTTGAGTCCTCTAGCCCAATTTTTATAGTCGTCGAGTTTCAATTCGAACAAGGAGGAGTAACGGTCACGCTTCAGAAACAAGCTGTGGTCTTCATAGCTGTCTCTGGCATCCGCATAGACCCTGAAGCACTCGCCTTTTTTGTCGTCGTCGTGGTAGGTTTTGCCACCTTCCCAACCCTTGTGGCACTTGATCCCAAAATGGTTGTTGGACTTCCGGCTCAATTCACTTTTCCCAGATCCGCTCTCCAACAATCCTTGCGCCAAAGTGATGCTCGCTGGTATCCGGTGAATGACCATCTGACGTACGGCCTCTTCCTTCCAGAGTTCGATGTAGGCGCGCTGGTCTTCCACCCCAGCAGCCATAGCCGGATGGGCGGTGGGCAAAGCCACCATGAGGAGAAGGCCTATTGCAGCGGGACGAATCAACTCAAGCATGGCACAAATCAACGCCGAGAAGCCGTGCCCTTGTATGGACGAATTCAAAATTCACTCACAATGGGCGGTTCAATTTGAGGCTTCGAAATCCACAGTTTCGAGCAATTGTCCTTCTGACGAGAAGAAGCGCCATGAACCGGAAGGAGCTCCCTGGCTATGTTGACCCTCGATGTGAGGCACCCCACTGGGGTACCAGGTGCGAAACAGCCCTTGCTTTCGGCCGTTCACATACTCCACTTGGCTCCAAGGGAGCCCATCCTCTCGGTAGGTGTTCCAGGTTCCTTCGCGCTGGCCATCGGATTGTCTGCCCCGTACATGCAAGCGGCCGTTTTCGTGAAATTGCTGCACCTCAATGCCCGGGATGTTGGCGTCTGAGAGGTGGACTTCTCTGGCTTGGCCGTTCGGCCAAGTGGTCACCACCTGTTCCGAAACCCCCGAGCCACAGGCAGCCAGAAAAACGAAGAGAAAGCAAAGGACGTTGCGCATCATTTCTTTCGAGAAATGGTGAAGTCGACCAGGTCCATCAAGGCATCTCTGGCTTCGGATTCGGGGAGTTCTTTCAACAAGTCCATGGCCCTGTTCCGATGACCGAGCATGGCTTGCTCTGCATAAGCGATGCCGGGGCCATTTTGAATGTCTTCGAGCAGTTTGGCTGCCGTTTCAGGATGGTCTGCACTTCGTTTGATGGCCCGAATCGTTTTTCGACGTTCTCGAGGAGACTTGGTTTGGAGATCGTGGATCAAAGGCAGGGTCATTTTGCGCTCCTTCAGGTCTCCTCCTTTGGGTTTGCCTGTCGCCTTGGTCGGGGCAAAGTCCAACAGGTCGTCTTTGATTTGAAAGGCAATGCCCATGGCTTCTCCAAAGGCGCGCATGTGTTCCACCCGCTCGGGATCAGCCCCGGAGCTGGCTGCTCCAGCAGCGCAACAGGCCGCAATCAGGGATGCCGTTTTGCGCCGTATGATTTCATAGTAAACCTCTTCGGTGATGTCCAGCCGCCGGGCTTTTTCAATCTGCAAAAGCTCACCTTCACTCATGGCTTCCACAGCCTTCGAGGTGATTCGGAGCAGGTCAACAGCATCCCGTTCCATCGAAATGAGCAGACCGCGGGACAGCAAGTAATCCCCCACCAAAACAGCAATCTTGGACTTCCAAAGGGCATTGATGGAGAAGAATCCCCTGCGGGTTTCGGCACGATCGACAACGTCATCGTGGACCAAAGTGGCGGTGTGCAAGAGTTCAATCAGCGTCGCAGCCACATGGGTCCTCGCTTGGGTCCCCTCACAGGCCTTGGCCGACAAGTAGACCAACAAGGGCCGCATTTGCTTCCCTTTGCTCTTGACGATGTAGCGCGTGATGTGGTCCAACAGGGGCACCGAGGTGCGCATGGCCTCTTTAAAATGACCTTGGAACTCGCGCATTTCGGAGTCAACGGGTCTTCGAATAGAGGCAAGGTTGGCCATGGTGCAAAGTTACCTCTGAACCCTTCGTGGCGGTGAGCCGAGGTCACAGGCGTATTTTGCGCCATGATTCTGTCCATGACCGGCTATGGAAAGGCCGAGGCGCACATCGGAGCGCGCAAGTACACCGTGGAATTGCGCTCGTTAAATGGGAAGGGCCTCGACCTTTCTGTGCGCATGCCTTCTCGGTTCCGAGAACGAGAAATGGACCTGAGAAAACGCGTCGGAAAGGCCGTGGGTCGAGGGAAGTCGGATTTGATGATCCACTTTGAGTCCGACGCCTCGGAGGTGCTTCACGAAGTGAACGCTGGCGTGGTTCAGCAATACATCGATCAACTGTCTCCCTTGTTTGAAGCCAACGGAATCCCCAACGGCCATAAAGAGGGACAGCTGCAGAAATTGAACTCGGCATTGAAAATGCCAGAGGTGGTGAGTGTTTCTCGGGAAGCTTTGGCCGAAGAGGAGTGGGAGGCGATGGAAGGTTTGGTTTCTGCGGCCATCGACCAATTCCAGGCATACCGCAAGCAAGAGGGGGAGGTGCTTCTGGCAGACTTTACGGCCAGAATTGACCGGATTGAGCAGCTGAGGACCGAATTGGCGCCATTGCTGAAGGCCAGAACCGACCGAACGCGCAGCCGGATCAAAGAACACCTTGAGGCCGACCTGCCCAAGGACCGGATCGACGAGAACCGTTTTGAACACGAGCTCATTTTTTATCTGGAAAAGCTCGATGTGACCGAGGAAATGGTGAGGCTGGAGGCCAACTGCCGCTATTTTGGTGAAATGCTTGCAGGAGATTCAGCCCAAGGCAAAAAATTGGGCTTCATTGCCCAAGAAATCGGCCGTGAAATCAACACGCTTGGCAGCAAAAGCCAGGACGCGGGGATGCAGAGAATTGTGGTCCAGATGAAGGACGAATTGGAGAAAATCAAAGAGCAAATCCTGAACGCTTTGTGAGATGCAACAGGAAGCACCCAAACCCAAAGGCATGGATCTGAAATCCACAGGAACGGGGAAAGCAATGGCGTTTTGTGCCCCCTCTGGTGCAGGCAAAACCACGTTGGTGAAAAGCCTGATGTCCAGCCGCAATGATGTGGCATTCAGCGTCAGTGCCACCAACCGTGCACTTAGGGGGGACGAAATCGATGGGAAAGACTACCACTTTTTGACCACGGAAGGATTCCAAGAACGCGTGGAGGCGGGTGAATTCTTGGAATGGGAAGAGGTGTACCCTGGCCGATTTTATGGGACCTTGTTCGAGGCCGTGGAGGCCATTTGGTCCTCTGGGAAACACGTCGCCTTCGACGTAGACGTGGAAGGGGGCATTCGGCTGAAAGAGCTGCTTGGAGACCGGATTCTGACCGTTTTTGTGCAACCCCCCTCATTGGAAGTGCTGGCCAAGCGATTGGAAAACCGAGGCACGGATAGCCCCAGCGAAATTGAGCGGCGACTGGCCAAGGCGGATTTGGAAATGAAGCGTGCGAACTTGTTTGATCACATTCTGATCAATGACGACTTGATGACGGCCTGTAGTGAGCTCACCAAGACGGCGGAATTGTTCCTTAGCCCCAACCAGGACAGCCGGCCAAAGTCATGACCATTGGGCTCTACTTTGGGTCGTTCAACCCCATTCACACCGGGCACCTTGTGATTGCTCAGCACATGGTTTCTCACCATGGATTGGATGAGGTTTGGTTTGTTGTGACCCCCCACAACCCCATGAAGCAGGCCTCTGACTTGGCGCCCGAGGCCGATCGTTTGGAAATGGTTCAGCTGGCATTGGCCGACAATCCTCGGCTCAAAGCCCAAGATGTGGAGTTTGGCTTGCCAAGGCCCAACTACACGGCTCACACCATGGACTTCTTGGCCAAGCGCCACCCCGATAAAACGTTTCGAATCATCATTGGCGAGGACAACTTGCGCACCCTTCAGCAGTGGGCGAGGTGGCGCGAATTGGTGGATCGATTTGGATTTTTGGTCTACCCCCGGGCATACGCCGATGGAGAGAAGCGGGATCTGGAGGGAACCATCGCCATTGATGGGGAGCACATTGTATTGAGCCCTGCTCCCATCATCAGCATCTCGAGCACGTATTTGCGCAATGCCCTCGCCGCGGGGGATTCAGCCCGGTACTTGTTGCCCGATGAGGCTGCCGAAGTCATTCGAGACAAGGGGCTTTACGCCTTTCCAAAAGGGTCTTAGTCGGGCCTGCTTCAGGCGCAAGTCAGGTGTTGTTGAACTGATTCATGGTGCGTTGAAGCCCGATGAAGGCAAAGGACTTCATGAGGTCCACCACTTTGCCAAGTCGCTCCGGCAGGGCCTTTTCCTCTTCAGGAGAAAATGAGCCCAGAACATGGTCCACCTGCCGTCCCGGACCAAAGTCAGCCCCCACACCAAACCTCAGCCTCGGGTAAGCGGAATTTCCGAGAACAGCTTGAATGTCTTTGAGTCCATTGTGGCCGCCGTCGTTGCCCTTGGCCCGCAAGCGAAGCGTACCGAAGGGAAGGTTGATGTCGTCGGTCACAATGAGCATTCGATCGGCCGAAAGCTTCTCTGCATCCAACCAATGGCGGACAGACTTTCCGCTGAGGTTCATGAAAGTCGAGGGCTTCACCAGGATGAGTTGTCTCCCGCGATGCTTCATGCGGGCCACGTCACCGAGGCGGTCTGCCTTGAAGGCCACCCCCCCATCTTTGGCCAAGGCATCCAAGGCCATGAACCCAATGTTGTGGCGGGTCTGAACGTAATCGGCCCCGGGGTTACCGAGGCCGATCAACAAAAATTTCATGCGGTTGGATTACTCCTCCGTAGAAGCTGCCTCAGCACCTTCTGCTGCCACAGCACCTTCTTCACCTCCCTCATCGGAGGCTGCAGACATCGCCGCACGTGTGCGACGGATGCCAAGAACAACAGCGGATTCATTCAAAGGAATTGTGCAGCCCTCGACTTCGAGGTCGGACACACGGATGGAGTCTCCAATCTCCAAATCGCTGATGTTCACCATCACGCTTTCTGGAATGTTCTTGGCGATTCCAACCACGGGAAGGCGGCGGTAAACCACATGGAGACGTCCTCCGTTCCGAACACCTTCGCTGGTGCCTTCGGTGCCGATGGGCAGCTTCACCCGGATGGGCTTGTCCTGAGACACTTGAAGCAAGTCAAGGTGAACGATTCGGTCTGTGACCGGGTGGAACTGAATGTCTTGAATCACGCAGTCGCTCGTGGTTCCGCCCACCTCAAATTGAAGGAGGTATGTGTCGGAGGTAAAGACGACTTTGTTCAGTTGGACTTCGTTCACGTGAAAGTGAACCTGCTCGGACCCACCGTACAACACGCCGGGGACTTGTCCCTTGGCGCGCAATTCGGTCGCGTCCTTCTTCCCTACGCCCTCTCTGGGAGAGCCGCTCAATGAGGCAGTTTTCATGGTTATGTATTAAGTAATGAGGAAATGCGAACTGATGCTTTCGTTTTGGACCAGACACCGGATGACGGTGGCAAACAGGTCCGAAGAACCCAGCACGGTAATTTTTTCATGGGGCTTGTCGGCACGCAGCGGAATGCTGTCGGTAACCACAAGCTCAGTCAAGGCGCTGTCCTGGATCCGCTCGTAAGCAGGTCCCGACAGAACCGGATGTGTACAAACGGCACGGACACTGGCAGCGCCATGGTCTTTCATCATTCCCGCAGCTTTGGTCAAGGTGCCTGCTGTGTCGCAGATGTCATCCACCAAAACCACATCCTTTCCTTCCACGTCACCGATGACGCGCATGCTGGCGACTTCGTTGGCGACTTTGCGCTGCTTGTAGCAGATGGCCATGTCCACACCCAAGTACTTGGCGAAGGCATTGGCCCTTTTGGTGCCGCCGGTGTCTGGTGTGGCGATGAGGAGGTTGTCCGTTTTCATCTGCTCCAGATAGGGCAGGAAAACAGCCGAACCATAAATGTGGTCAACGGGAACTTCGAAGAATCCTTGAATCTGGTCGGCGTGCAAATCCATGGTGATCACCCTGTCGACCCCTGCAGCGGTCAACATGTTGGCAATCAACTTTGCGCCAATGGCCACCCTCGGTGCGTCTTTGCGATCCTGTCTTGCGAAACCGAAATAGGGAATCACAGCTACGATGCGCTTGGCGGAAGCCCGCTTGGCGGCATCGATGAGCATCAACAACTCCATCAGGTTGTCCGAAGGAGGAAAGGTGCTTTGGACAATCACCACTTCTTTTCCTCTAACGGTCTCCTCAATGCTGACCCGGAATTCTCCGTCGCTGAACACCGTGTGCTTGACCGCACAAAGGGGTGTTCCGTATTCCATCGCAATGCGGCCCCCCAAATCAAGAGAGGCAGATCCAGCAAGAATGCGAATGGGAGAATCGTGCATAAAGGCGCTTTTAACGGGGGCAAAGATAGTTCGGGAGTCTTTGCGAAGCATCCCCCTGTAATTTTACATCATGAAACAGCGACGCACTTTGTTTCTCGTTGTGGGCATGGGGGGCCTCCTCATGGGCCTATTGACCATGCAATTCAGCTGGGTCCGGGCATTGGTAGAGGCCAGGAGTTCCTTGTTCGACGAGCAGGCGCGAACCGCTTTGGTGGAGGTTCAATCGGTCCTAACGATCACAGGGGCCACCTTCCCTTCCGCTCTGTCGCCGGGGATATCGCCAGTTTCGGGTCCCCGAGCTGACAGCCTGGCGGAGGTGAGGGCAGAAGCAGCCATGGCGCGTGAAGACGCCATGCTCGTTGCCGACAGCGTGCTCACCCTTGTTCTGAAGAACCGAGACATTGACTTTCGGTTTCGGTCGGCTTTGTTGGACAGGTATGGCCGCCCCATTTTTTTGAGGGATGATGATGTGGACCGGTTGGAGTCGTTTCAGGATGAAGGATATCGGATTGCAGCAGGCGATGCGCAAAGCTTGGAGGATGTTCAGCTGTACACGGTTTTCTTCCCCCGAAGAAATTTGGTGTTGGCAGGAGACATGTGGCTGGAGCTGACCGTCAACCTGCTTCTGATGGTGGTCCTGCTCTTCTTCACCGTCTATGCTGCGTCGGGCCTTCGAAAGGCGGAAAGATTGAACCGGCTCAAGAGCGACCTCATCAACAACATGACGCACGAGCTCAAAACCCCCATCTCCACCATTGGGTTGGCGGGAGAAGCACTGCTCGACCCCGCCATGGCAAGCGATGCTGAAAACGTGAGGTATTACGTTCAGTTGATCCGTTCCGAAAACAAACGCCTGGGCCAACTCGTGGAAAACGTGCTGAGGGCGGCCATGTTGGACCAAGGAGAGATCGAGCTGTTCCGCCAGACCATCAACTTTCACGACTTGATCAGAGACGTGCTGCGGAATCACGCCATCCACATCAAAAAGCAAGGTGGAAGCACAGCCAGTCAGCTGTCGGCCAACGACCCGTTGGTTCATGGAGACAAGACCCACTTGACGAATGTGGTCTTCAACCTGGTGGACAATGCCATCAAGTATGGAGGGGACTCCCCGAAACTCACGGTTCGCTCTTGGAATGAGTCAGGAATGTTGCACGTGGCATTCACCGATAACGGAATTGGAATCGCCAAAGAGCATTTGGGCAAGGTTTTTGATAAGCTCTATCGTGTCCCCACCGGGAATGTTCACGATGTCAAGGGCTTTGGCCTTGGTTTGAGCTACGTTCATGCAGTCATGGCGCAACACTCAGGCAAAATTGGCGTTGTGAGTATACCCGGCAAGGGCAGCACATTCACCTTGGTTTTGCCCCAAAAGACGACAGTGTCATGAAACAACAACTCGACATCCTTCTCTGTGAAGACGACCCCAATCTCGGTAAACTTCTGTCCGACTTTCTGAATCGGAAAGGCTACAACGCCACCTGGGCTCAGGATGGAGCCGAAGGGGTGAGACAGTTTCGCGTGGGTTCGTATGACTTTGTGATCCTCGACGTCATGATGCCCGTCAAGGACGGCTATCAAGTGGCCGAAGAGATTCGCGGGTTGAATCGCCACGTGCCCATCCTGTTCTTGACGGCCAAGAGCCAGAGAGAAGACACCCTGCAAGGGTTCAAGGTTGGTGCAGATGATTACATGACCAAGCCGTTCTCCATGGACGAGTTGGAAATGCGAATCGAGGCCATTCTTCGGCGTTCAGCGGCATTGCCCGACACGGAAGACGAAGTGGAAGAGCTCACCATCGGCCTCTATGCTTACGATTACAACCGCCAGGAATTGCGGGTGAATGATCAGGCGCAGCGTTTGACCACCAAGGAAAACGAACTGCTCTTTTTGTTGACCAAGTCTAAAAACGCGCTTCTGGAGCGGGACTTTGCCTTGAACGCGATTTGGGGTGACGCCAACTACTTCAATGGACGCAGCATGGATGTGTACATCGCGAAATTGCGAAAACACCTGAAGGAGGATTCACGCGTGGAAATTTTGAATGTCCACGGCAAAGGCTTCAAGCTGATTGCCGACTGAATTTTGAGGGAGCGAAACCGCGAAAAGGACCAAGGAGAAGTCCTATCTTGTTTCTCCGTTTCGCGCTCGCATGATTCCCAAGGACACAGTAGACGCCATCCTTCAGGCCACCATCATTGAAGATGTGGTCTCGGAGTTCGTTCAGCTCAAAAAGAACGGAACGAGCCTTCGTGGGATGAGCCCATTTACAAACGAGAAGACCCCCTCGTTTTATGTGGTTCCCGGAAAGGGCATGTTCAAGGATTTCAGCTCGGGCAAGGGTGGAAGTGCTGTGACCTTCCTCATGGAGCACGAAAAGCTGTCGTACCCTGAGGCCCTGCGCTGGCTGGCTCGGAAGTATGGAATCGAGATTCAAGAGCGCCAGCTAACGGCAGAAGAGCAGGCCGAGCAGACAGAACGAGAGAGCCTCTCCAACTTGGCCACTTGGGCACAGAAATGGTTCACGTCTCAGCTCTTGGAGACGGGCGAAGGAAAAAGCGTAGGGCTCGGCTACCTCCGAAATAGGGACTTTACAGACGCGACACTGCAAGATTTTGCCGTGGGCTATTGCCCTGAACGTCCATGGTCCGAGGAAGGAGCGCTGGCAGAGGCCGCGAAAAAAGCGGGCTACCAGGAAAAGTGGTTGCTGTCGAGTGGACTCTGCAGGAAACGTGACGACAACAGCCTCTATGATTTCTACCGCGGCCGGGTGATTTTCCCGATCCGCGACGTCACCGGCCGCTTCATTGGCTTTGGTGGCCGGACGCTCAAGACCGACAAGAAGGCGCCGAAGTACGTCAACAGCCCAGAAAGTCCCCTCTACGACAAGTCGCGGGCCCTTTACGGGATCCATTTGTCCAGAAACGCCATTGTGCGGGAAGACCGGGCCATCCTCGTGGAAGGATACACCGACGTCATGGCCATGCGCCAAGCGGGGGTGGAAAACGTGGTGGCGAGTTCTGGAACCGCCTTGACAGTGGAGCAGGTGCGTCTGTTGCGGCGGTTCAGCAAGAGGATGACCATGCTGTTTGATGGTGATCCCGCTGGATTGAGGGCAGCCATACGCGGTGTTGACATCGTTTTGGGGGAAGGCATGGACGTCAAGGTGGCGGTGTTGCCCGACGGAGAAGACCCCGACACATTCGCCAAGCGCCTTGGAAAAGACGCCATGGTCGAGTGGTTGGCCGAGAACAGCCGCGACTTCATTCGATTCAAAATCGACCTCCTCGACAAGGAGGCTGCGGACGACCCCATCAAGCGAACAGAATTGGTGCGGAGTGTGGTTCAGAGCATTGCTCAAGTCCCCGATGAGCTCAAAAGGACGGTTTATGTCCAAGAAAGCGCCGGCAGGTTGGGCATGCAGGTGGAAGACCTGTTGGCAGAGTTGGGCCGTCAAGCCGTGGCGCGTTTGGAAAAAGAAGCCAAGGCGCCACTGCCTTCGCTGGCCCCCAAAAAAGACGCCCCCATTGGGGCTCCGCGGCTGACCGGGCGTGTTGGGCGGTCGGGACGAGAGCAAGACCTTCTTCGGTTGTTGCTTCAGTATGGCCGGCATAAAATCACCATCGAAGTCCCTTCAGAAGAGGACGCCCCAGAAGGCGAGAATGAGGAGCCAATGACCATCGAGGGCACGCTGGCTGAATTCATGATCCACGAATTGGACATGGTGGGGCTCGCCATTCGCCATCCCGTCGTGGACCGAATTGTGCAGCACTTCAGAGAGAGCATTGTGGCGGGTCACATCCCTGGACCTGAGGATTTGGGCATGAACGATCCAGAGGTGATTGAATTGACCGCAGATGTGCTGGTTTCTGAGTTCACCCTCAGCAAAAACTGGTTGGAACGCCATGGGATTGAGCCAGAAACAGAGGAGCAACAGCTCAAGCGGGCACTGGAGGGGGCACTGCATCGCTTGCTGCTCGACGAAGCACGTGGCGAAGGATACCGAATCAAGGCCCGATTGCAGGAGCTTTCAGAGGACCCGTCGACCTCAGAGGATCCGGCCTTAGAAGAGGTGGACTTGCTGCGCAGAAAAATGGGTGTGTCCAAGCGTGTGTCCAAGCTGGCCCTTCATTTCGAGAGCACCATCCTGCACAACCTGAGTGCAGAGGACGCAAAGAAACCCCGGTAATCAGTCGGCCTCGCGACGTTGGGTCCAAAAGTCCAAGAGCGTGATTCTGGGCTGCAGCACACCACGGTAGAATTCGGTTTCTACCCGAAACACGACGTCCATTCGTTCTGCACTGGAGAGGGCCTCGTGGCGGTCCCCCATTCCGAATCCAA
The DNA here is from genome assembly GCA_938092195.1 of uncultured Flavobacteriales bacterium. Lineage (GTDB taxonomy): Bacteria > Bacteroidota > Bacteroidia > Flavobacteriales_D > Sanyastnellaceae > UBA8752. The sequence goes on from CALKHD010000201.1 coordinate 17,228, forward strand.
CGGCATCCAAGGCGCGTGAGCCCGCCTTGGTTTTGATGGAAACCCGGACATGCCTGCCGTCTTTGCCCACTTTCTTTGGCGGATAGGCCAGGGCCACATCTCTGGCCAAAAACACAGGGGCGGGAGAACCGGGGCCAAACGGCTCAAACTGCCGAAGCTGAAGCATCAAGTCCGGGGTGCATTGCGCCACATTGATTTCCAAATCGAAGTGCCGGGGCTCTCTTTTGCTGGCCGCCTGCATTTCTCGCCCGACGGCGGCGTCGAGTTGTTGCGCGAACGCCAGCGCTGCACCGGGCTTAACGGTGATTCCAGCGGCCATGGCATGTCCACCGAACTGCAACAGGTGCTCGCTACATTCTTTGATCAATGCATGGATGTCCAGTCCTGTGGTGGAGCGAGCACTGCCCACCATGACACCATCATCGTCACTGATGACAATGCTGGGTCGGTATCGGTGCTCGATCAACCTGGTGGCCACAATGCCAATGACACCGCGGTGCCAATCCTTGCCCCATACGATGTTGACGTGCTTGAATTCATCGCGCTCCTCCAGCTGTTGTATGGCCGCTTGTGTGACCTGCTCGTCATAAGAGCGCCGCACATTGTTCAGTCGGTCCAGGTTGAGGGCAAGTTCATTGGCCTGCGCTTCATTTGGAGCTGTCAATAGGTTCACCGCTTCGGTGGCCCGAGCCATGCGCCCAGCGGCATTGATTCGAGGACTGACGCGGGAGATGATGTCACGCACGGTCAGGAAGTCAGGGTCACAACGGACCACTTTCAGAAGTGCCTTGATTCCCGGCCTGGCGTTTCTCGATATGGTTCGAAGCCCGTGGTGCAACAGAATGCGATTCTCTTCGGTGACAGCGACCAAATCCGAGGCAATGCTGAGTGCCACCAAGTCCAGGCCGTCGTAGGCGCTCATGGGAGAAAGGCCGAATCGGTCAGTGAGCGCTTGGGTGAGCTTGAATGCCACGCCACATCCGCTCAATTCTTTGAATGGATATGGACAATGGGGTTGCTTGGGGTTCAGAATGGTGTGGGCAGCGGGCATCACCGGACCGGGCAGGTGGTGGTCGCAAATGATCACGTCGATTCCCTGTTGGGCTGCATCGTGCACCCGATCTACAGCACGGATGCCGCAGTCCAGCGTGATGATCAGTTTGCACCCTTGCTTGGCGGCGGTTTGAACGCCTTCTTCCGACAATCCGTAGCCCTCGTTGTATCGATCCGGGATGTAGGGCAACACATCAAACCCGTTGTTCTGAAGAAATTCTTGCACCAATGCGACCGAGGTGGCGCCGTCTACATCGTAATCCCCATAGGCCATGATTCGCTGCCCATCGCGCTGAGCTTGCATCAAGCGATCCACTGCTTGTTCCATGCCGTGCATCAGCAAGGGGTCGTGCAAGTCCTCCAGTTGAGGTTGGAAAAACGCGTCTGTTGAATGGGGGTCAATGCCACGCAACTCCAGCATATGTGCAACCAAAGCCTCAGGACTGACGTTGCCTTCAAGGTCTTCCCGATCTCTTCGAGGTGACCAGTCTGCAGGAGGAACGTGTGGTTGACGGGTCATGGATGTAGGGTCGCGGTGCGAGTGCTCGTGATTGTCCCTTAACAGAGGCCATTGAATCGGACCGAACTCCCTTAAATTGCGAAGCTTGAAAGATACAACGATGACCTCGTTCCGCCTCCCCTCCTTCGCCCTCGTGGCGTTCAGCCTCATCACCATTGTGATGGGCACTTCTTGTCTCAACGACGACAATCTCATCCCACCCAACTGTTTCGACGGGCTCCTCAACAATGGGGAAGAACTCGTGGACTGCGGCGGCCCCATTTGCGAGCCTTGCGACCCATGCGAAAACGGCGTTTGGGACCAAGTTCTCGGGGAACAATGGGTGGACTGCGGAGGTGAGTGTGCGCCTTGTGATGTTGGCTTTAATGGCCAGTTGGATCCAGGAGAGACGGGCATTGACTGCGGCGGAGATACAGGCATCGATTGTGGCGAGCTCTGCGGAGACGGCCTGCTCAACGGCAACGAAATTGACGTGGATTGCGGGGGGCCAGATTGCGAGGCTTGTCCGAGCTGCGAGGACGAACTGCTCAACGGTGAGGAGCTCGGCATTGACTGTGGAGGTCCAGATTGCCCTCCTTGTGCCACCGATGGGGATTGCACCAACGGCCTGTTGGATGGCGATGAATTGTACATCGACTGCGGAGGAAGCATTTGCCCGGAGTGTGAAGGGACCATGGACTGGAAGGCCAACGGCACCGAACTTGTTGCGGACTTTCAGACCGATTGCAGCCTGGCGGGTACCACCCTCAACCTAGGCGGAATTTCAGTGACCACCGATGGCATCGGCATGACATTGCCAGAGCCTTCAGTGGGTTGGATTTCTGGCGCACAAATCTCATTGAATGAATCCAGCGCTCCCGGTGGAGTTTGCACCTACAACAGTCCTTCTGGTCAGATGTATACGTCGGCTCAACCCGGCGCGAATTTCACGGTGGACATCCTCTACATCCTGCCAGAAGCCGGCGGCATCGTCGTTGGCACCTTCGGCGGCAGTTTGATTGGAGAAGATGGCACGGGAGGAATCTCCATTGCCCAAGGCTCCTTCTTGCTGCCCATCAACTGATCACTCATCCAAGAGGTCATATAGCCCGTCCAAACGGGGGCTAAGCACCACTTCAATTCGGCGATTTCGGTTGCGGTCTTGGGGGTCTCTTGGGTGGTATTGACTGCGGCCTGCCGCGGTCAGCAGTTCAGGATCAAGCGAACTGTTGCCGGTCATGACCTGCACCACTGCGGTGGCCCGAAGCACGCTCAGTTCCCAATTGTTCTTCGGCGAGGTTGACGCGTTAAAGGCCACATCATCGGTGTGCCCTTCCACGACCACTTCAAAGTCGGTCTCTCCCTCAATGGCTTGGGCCAAATCCACCAATGCCTTTTGTCCTTCGGGGTCGATGGAGGTGCTGCCAGAGGCAAACAACAAGTTCGAAGCGAGCCTCACGTAGACTTTACCGTCGCGCTCCTCCACCTCAAGACCCCTGTTCCTGAATGCAAAAAGTGCATCGCTGAGCTTGGAGCGGAGGGCTTCACCAGCGCGTTTTTGGGCATCCAACATTTGGGACAGTTCCCTCACTTTTTCCTCGCGCTCTTTCAGGTCACGCTCCAAAGCCAACAGGCTGTCTTCCTGGAATTGAAGGTCCGCCCGGATGCGTTGCAATTCTGCAAGCAGGGCCGCCTGTTCTGCGCCAGAAGCCGACCGTTTCCGTTCCAATTCCTCGCTGATCAATGCGTTGAGGTTTTCGAGGTTTTCGTTGCGGAGCATGCAAGTCCGCAAGGCCCGGCCCTGGCTGTTGGTGTCGGCCTCTAAGGCTTGGATTCTCCTGTTGTCTTCTGTGAGTTTCCCTTCTTTCTCTGCCAGGCTGAGGGTCAAGGCTTCGACACGCTGGGCGGCCACCGAAAGGCTTTGGTCCAAGGTGTCTCGGTCATCGCGAACCTCGGCAAATTGGCTCATGGGCACGCAGCTGGCCATGAACAACACAGGAATGGCCACCGCGAGTGGCAAGAGTCTTGAGAGCATGTTGTGAAAGTCGCGACAAGGGGCCCCATTTCAATGCCCCTCTCAAACCGTTGCACAACAGCCGGCTGTGGATTGCTGAAGCAGGACGGTTAAAGCTGAACACAAATGTTCTGCGGCTCGGTGAAGAAGCGCATGGAGTTGTATCCACCTTCTCGCCCGACCCCGGATTGCCGGGTTCCGCCAAATGGCGTTCTCAAATCCCGGACCAACCAGCAATTGAGCCAAACCATTCCAGTGTCGATTCCTGCAGCGAAGCGATGAGCGCGCTGCAAATCTTTGGTCCAGACAGAGGCAGACAGGCCGTATTTGGTCGAATTCACCAGGCCCAGGGCTTCTCTTTCATCCTTGAAAGGCTGCAAGGTGGCGACCGGCCCAAAAATCTCTTCTCGGTTGGTGGTGCAGGTGTGATCCAGACCTTCAATCAGGGTTGGCTGAACGAAGTAACCCCCTTTGAGCCTCGGCTCTGAAGGCTGGTGTCGTCCACCACCACATAAAATTCGTCCGCCCTCTCCTCGGGCAATGTTGATGGCGGAGATCACTTTGTCTCGGTGAGCCCTGGAAACGACCGCGCCCATTCTGGTTTCAGGATTCATGGGGTCGCCAATGCGCATTTTGGAGACCTTGGCCACCATGGCATCACGGAACCGCTCATACAGGTCTTCTTGCACCAGAATGCGCGACCCACAAAGGCAGATTTGCCCCTGGTTGGAAAAAGCGGCGCGTATGGCCGTGGACACCGCTTGGTCGAAGTCCGCGTCACTGAAAACGACGGTGGCATTCTTGCCCCCCAATTCCAGGGAGAGCTTCTTGAATTTGGGTCCGGCTGTGGCGGAAATGGCGGCTCCGGTATTGGAACCGCCGGTGAATGAAATGGCGCGAATGTGGTGGTGCTCCACCATGGCCTGCCCAACTTCGGGACCCAAGCCATGGAGGATGTTGATCACGCCATCTGGGAAGCCCACTTCTTTGGCCCAGGTGCCGAGCAGGTAAGCGGTCATGGGGGTGATTTCGCTGGGCTTGGCCACAATGCAGTTGCCGCTGGCCAAGGCCGGAGCGATTTTCCAAGTGAAGAGGTAGAGGGGCAGGTTCCAAGGGCTGATGCACGCGACCACACCCAATGGCTTTCGCAAGGTGTAGTTCACCGTCCCGTCACCCATGGTGTGGCTCTCACTGGAAAACTGTTCTGCTGCAGAGGCATAAAACCGGAAGTTGTCCTCGGCCCTGGGGATGTCCACGGCAGCGGCCAAAGAAACGGGCTTGCCATTGTCTCGGGCCTCGGATTCGGCCAGCAAAGCGGCGTTTTCATGAATCTTATCGGCCAAGCGCATCATGACTGCACGCCGGTTGGAAGGGGACCAAGACCGCCATTCTGGGAAGGCGGATCTGGCCGCTGTGACCGCCGCCTCCACGTCGTTTAAGCCGGATCTGGGAATGCGGCCATAGACCTGGCCGGTAGCGGGTTCGAAGTTGTCGAGCCATTCTCCGCTGGAAGCGGGAAGGTGTTCGCCTCCGATGAGGTTGAGGACGTCTTGTGCCATTCAACTTCGAAAATGGGGCATAAAAGAAGAAAGACCGGACACTGGGTGCCGGTCTTCATGCGATTGCATTGACTTTCGTCTCTACTTCGTGGTTGCCCCACAAGGACTCGAACCTTGACAAACGGTACCAAAAACCGGTGTGCTACCATTACACCATGGGGCATTCCGCGAAGAATGGACGGCAAAATTACAAAAAGCAATCCAACACCACGCAAGCGGAATGCACAACGGTGAATTAATCGTTGCTGGAGCCGCTCACTTCTTGGAGCAAAGCCTCTACGGCAGCCTCCAACGCAGTGATCCGGTCGTTCAGGTTGGTGAGGGTGTCTTGAAGGCTGATGCCTCCCGCAAACTCAAGGTCGCCAGACAGAACAGCATGGCCATCCTCATGGACTTGAAGGGCATCAGAACGCGCATCGAGTGCCGTGCCATTTCCCACAGACAGGAGGACGCCTGTTTGTGACGCCACATTGTATTTGCCCACCGCAGTTTGGTAGGCCTGATCGGCAACAGTGAAGTAGCCACCTGCACTTGAAGCGTAAGCACTTGCCGTGGTTTCATAGCCTTCGGCATGGGCGGCAAATCCGGAAGCAACAGAGTAAAAACCTTCGCTGGCTGCAGCGTCCGCAGTGGCCTGGGTGCCTTCTCCCACGGCGTGGGCACACGTCGCGCTGGCCACCGTATTTCGGTTGGACGCGTGGCTAAAAAATCCAGAAGCTGTGGTGTTGTACCCTTCAGCGTGAGCGGCGGTGTTGGTGGCTTCGCTCCCGTATCCTTCACTGTGTGCGTAGTTGGACAGGGCCTTGGTGTTGTAGCCCTGAGCGTGAGACGCTGTACCTGTGGCGTCGGTGAACATGCCTTGAGAATGCGAAGCCGTTCCCGTGGCTTCGGTTCCTTCTCCCATGGCGCTGGCGCACGTTCCAGAAGCATTGGTGTTGCGGTTGGTGGCATGGCTGTAGTTGCCTGGAGCGTCACTGCCATCGCCCAATGCCGAAGCAAAAGATCCTGTGGCGGTCACATTGCGGCCTTGTGCCATTTGTCCCGTCACGCGCAAATCGTCCTCGACCCAGGTCCAAACGAAGGTGTTGACGCCAACAACGGAAGTGGAATCCGAAATGAAGCTCAATCCCAAGGAGTCGCGGGCAGCAGCCACGGAGCTGGCACTCGTGCCCCCGCTTTCAATGCCCAAGACACCTTCATCTTCCCATGGCTGGCCAAACAGTGTGAGCAGTTCGAGCACGTCTCCCGTGCCAATGAGGCTGTCTCCATCGGCATTTGGGTTGTATGGCCACTGAGCCTGCGCAGTCCCGGACGCCATCATCAAGGCGAGGGTCAGCAAGAACAGGGGAAACAAGGAGGGGTCAAAACGCTTCATAACAAGAAAAATAAGACAACGAGAATTTGTTCACTCTTGGCGAGAATTGGGCCATCGATGACAGGGAAAGGGGGTTGGAGAAAAACGCCCCCGACCAATTTGGCGGGGGCGTTTCAATCTCCGTGGAGTGCGAATCACTCCGTCACCATGAATTGCTTCACGATGCTGACATTGTTGGAACTCATGCGCACCTGGTACACGCCGCTTTCCAATTGGTAAGCTGGAATGTCGAGGGTGTATGCCTGGCTCTTTTCAACGTTGCCGCTGAACAAGGTCCCGATGTACATGCCCGTGGCGTTGAACAGCTTCACATCCAAGCGCATGGACTTCTGAACATTGAAGCCAATGCGGGCGTGGTCTTGCGTTGGGTTTGGCGAAATGTGAGACACTTGAATGTCTCCACGAGATTCGGCCTGGGCTGTGGCTTCGTCTACCAGGTTCGCGTCTCCAGCGTTTCCAGAGCCCACAAGGCCATTTCCGATTTCGTCGGGGTCACACACGTCTCCCGTGATGTTCACGGTGTATCCAAATTCAGACTGGTTGCCACTGCAATCGGTGGCGGTGTAGTCGTATTCGATTTGATATGGCAGGGTGCAATCCAGGTCTCCGAAGAAGTCACCTGACCCCATCACAGAAGCATTTTGGTGTGTGCCTGAGTAGTTGAACCAACCGCTGTAACCATAGTGGTTGTTCATGTTGTTGGCGCCCAATCCCACCTGGAAACGGTAGAACTGGTTGGCTGGTTGGTGCGTGCAGTTCAAGAAACTGCCGTCGTAATCGCCCCATCCAGTCAGCGTGCCTTGAGAGAGGAACCAGTAGGTCCAGTTCTCATGATCATCAAACAGGTTTTCACAATCCTGCTTGTAGCTCGTCGGGAAGTCTTGGTCTGACCAAGCATCAAAGTCGAGTCCGTCGGTCAAGGTGAATGTGACATGCCATCCCGCGTCAGGGTTGGCGTTGTCGACCACTGTCTCCTCAATCATCCAATCTCCGTTTGGAAGCTGGCTCACAATGCCTTCTCCCACTGTGGAGTAGAACTCACCTCCAGCGAAGTTGAACATGCGCACGGCGTGGGTCTCGTAGCCATTGCAAGTTTCTTCGCTGCTGAAGGCTTCAGGGGTCACCGAAGTGCAGTACTGATCCACGCTGTCATTGGGTGCATAGGCGCCCAGCACTGTGGTGGTCATCTCCAAAGAGACTTCCCCGCCGCAGTTGTCGACCGCAGACACATCGCAAGCGTCTGTGGACGGAAGGAGCACATCTCCCTCGTGGTCTTCAGCGCAAACCTGCACCGTTCCACCATTTTCAATGCCGCAGACATCCAACCACAGGGGAGCGGTTTCGTCGGATACGGTCACTGTGATGGTTGAGGAAGAGAGGTTGCCACAGTTGTCGACCGCCTCGAAATGATAGGCCAGGGTGGCGTTGCCACATCCGTCCAGTCCCAAGGTGTCCACAGAGGAAGTCAACTCTGGGTCAGCATCGCATGCGTCCAAGGCTGAGGCCTCCAACACAGGCACTTCATCTAAACATGAAACGGTGGTGTCTTGAGCAGCACTGCCATTGGCAAATGCGACACTCAATGCCGGAGCAACCGTGTCAATCACCGTGATGGTCTGCAACCAAGCCGAAGAATTGCCGGAACAATCTGTGGCTGACCACTCACGGGTCAAGGTGTAGCCATCTTCACAATCTCCGCCTTCGAACGTTTCGCCCACATACGTGTAGGTGAGGGCGGCGTCGCAGTTGTCATCGGCCTGTAGTGACATCACGCCGTCTGGAGCTGGAACAGCATCGCAGGCTGCAGTGAGATCCATGGGCCCTGCCGTGAAGGTGGGGGCCACTGTGTCCACCACAGTCAGCACTTGGGTGTGGCTGTTCTGATTGCCAGCGCAGTCCACCAAGTTCCAAACACGGGTGATCACGTAGTCACTGGGGCAGAGGTCGTCGTCTTCCTGGGTCTCCGTGAAGGTCAAGGACACTTCTGGATCGCAGTTGTCTTCGGCGGTCAAGATGACAGCCAATGGAATGTCATCGCAAGCCACGGTCATGTCCATGGGCAACTCCTCCACAAATTCAGGGGAAGTGCCGTCCGTCAGGGTGATCAACTGCAGCACCGTTTTCACGTTGCCACACTCATCTTCCGCTGTCCAAGTCCGCGTGACTTCTGCGGTGCCGGCGCATCCATTGATGTAGTCGATGCTGTCGGTGTAGGCAATTTCGACGTCTGAGTCGCAATTGTCGACGGCTTCGGCGGCACCCAAGCTGCCCACCGTGTAATCATTGTCACAAGACATGGTGGTGTCTTGAGGAATGAAGGTGAACACGGGAGCTTCGGTATCGATGAGGTTCACCGACTGAATCAAGGTGTCGGTGTTGCCACATTGGTCAACGGCCACATAGGTCAAGAGATAGCTGCCAGCGCAAGACCCACTGAACTCAGCCTCTGAAAGAAGCTCCAATTCAATGCTGGTGTCGCAGTTGTCCGTGACCTCGGCATACAAGGTGTCCATGCCCCATTCTGTGCAGGGGATGTCCAAGGTCAATTCGCCGTCAATCACAGGAGCTGTGGTGTCCACCACGGCAATGACCTGAACATGAGACAGAGAGTTTCCAGCACAATCCATGGTGCTCCATGTGCGGGTGATGGTCTGACCCTGAGCACAGTCTCCATCCATGACGCCTTCATTGAAGGTGATCTCCAATTCCAGGTCGCAATTGTCGGAAGCTTCCATGCTGACTGGGGCTGGAACCGCGTCACAGGACACCGTGGTGTCGGCGGGCAATTCTGAGGTCCATTCTGGAGCTGTTTCGTCCACCACGGTCAATGTTTGCTCGTGCTGAACATCATTGCCACAGGCGTCAGTCGCTGTCCATGTGCGGGTCAGAACATAATTGCTGGCGCAATCGTCATCATCGCTGAGCGTCTCAGAGAAGCTTACCATGGGCGCGTCGTCACACGCATCGGTTGCGGTGAGGACGGCGGCCTCAGGGACATCGTCACAGGCGACCGTCGCGCTTTCTGGCAAGGCCTCCACAAAGGATGGGGCCGTGACGTCGGACGCACCAACGGTTTGATCGCAAGTGGCTGTGGTTTCATTGCCGCAGTTGTCGATGGCGACGGCGGTGAATGTCCGGATAAAGCTGAACGTTCCAACACACGTGGTGGTGGTGTCGTGGTCCACCCATGTCAATTCCACATCGGGGGCAGCTCCACCGCAATTGTCGGTGGCGGTGACCTCTGCCAGACCAAGGGCCTCCACAGAGAGGTCAGCGGTACAATCGTCTCCGGCGGCGACCACCACATCTTCTGGACAGGTCATTTCCACCACAGGTGGGGTATCGTCGTAGAGTTCGATGAATTGCTCGAACATGTTTGCGTTTCCGCAATCATCCGAGAAGGTGTAGGTGCGCATGTACATGCCCACAGGCTGCACGCAACCACCGGAGAAAGGGGTATCGAAGAACGTCACTGTGACTTCAGAACCACAGGCATCCTCCACCTCAATCAGGATGTTCTCGGGAACGATCTCGTCACCGTACTCCTCACAGGAGAGGGACAGGGTCATGTCGCCGTTCAAAACAACCGGAGCCACATCGTCAAAGACGGTGATGGTCTGTTGCACCAGGGTCTGGTTGCCACAGTCGTCCACAAAGGTCCACGTGCGGTCCACCTGGAACGCGCCTGCACAACTCTGGTTGTAGAGGCTGTCCTCCACCCAGCTCCAAGCCACATCGGTGTCGAAGTTGTCGGTGGCGCTGAATTCGCCATAAGTGGCGTCAGCATCGTACTCCGCGCAAGGCAGGGTCACGTCTTCCACGCTGGCCATGGGCCCGAGGTTGTCGACCAAAGTGATCATCTGCTCGCAGGATGCGGCATTGTCACAGAAGTCCACAGCAGTGAAGGTCCGGGTGAAGGTCATGGTGCCTTCAGCCAAGTCATCATCGGCTTCGCAATCGACCATGAAGTCAGAGTCCACATAAGTGATGTCGATCTGGGTCAGGTCGGAGCAATTGTCGGTGGCCACAGCGGTTCCAAGAACCGCAGTAGTGGTGTCACTGGCAAAGTCCTGGTCCATGACCAACAAGGTGTCTGCCGGGCAGGTGATTTCAGGAGCCACTTCGTCAAAGAGCGCGATGTACTGCTCGGCCAATGTGGTGTTTCCACAATCGTCCTCAGCGGTCCATATGCGCATCCAGCTTCCTGGGCATGCACCGCTCAACGGCCATGCTTCGATGGTGATGGTGAGTTCTCCATCGCAGTTGTCGAAGGCCTCGATGGGCACTTGAGTGGGGTCAAGCGGGTCGGTCAGCAGCTCACAAGAGATGGACTGATAAGGTGTGAAGTTGTTGAACGTCGGAGCGGTCTCATCCAAAGCCGTGATGGTCTGAATGCAAGACAAGGTGTCGCTGGAGTTTCCACAGGCGTCCACAGACCATGCCTGATAGGTGCGCTCAAAGCTGTAGCTGCCATCGGCGCTGCCGTCGGAGCCATCGCACAAAGGAGTGGATGGGCCATCGCTGTGCGTATAGAAGGTAGCTGGGGCGGTGTCGCACCCATCTTCTGCCACAACCGTGGGCACCCCAAAGAGGCCTTCAGAAACATCTGCTGTGCAATCCTCACCCAGGACAACCGTCGCGTCGGCAGGGCATTCGAGCAGGGTAATGACCGGTGCAGTAATGTCCTCTACAGTGAGGATTTGGGTGCAGCTGGCCTCTGCAGTATTGCCGCAGTGGTCCGTTGACACGGCAAAGAAGGTCCGTGTGATCACGTACGTTCCGCTGCTGTCGGTGCAGGTGTAGTCTGGTGCGCTGTCCTCAATGGTGTAAGAGAGAACAGGAGCGGAGTCACAGTTGTCTGTGCTGGAAATCTCAACCTCTCCAGATTGCGTGGGGTCGAGTTCGCCATTGCAAGCGTCGTCGAGCTGCACGGTAATGTCCGCTGGGCAGGTGATGTCGATGGTGGGGGCCACCGTGTCGATCATCAGAATGAACTGGTGGGTGGTGGTGGAATTGCCGCATTCATCGATGACTGTGTAGGCCACGTCCCAGGTGGGCACAGGCAACACGCAACCACCAGACATGGGCTCGCAGTCCACAAACGCAGTGTCGATGCCGCAGTTGTCGGTCCAGCTTACAAATCCAAGGTCGGCCAGCTCATCAATGTCACACGACCAAGCGTCGCACGCCATTTCCGTTTGGGTGGCGCTCAAGGTGATCACAGGAGCCTGTTGATCCACAACCTCGATGAGTTGGATGCCCGTTTCCATGGCGGTGTTTCCACAGCTGTCTGCTGCAGTCGCACTCCAACGGCGCTCAATGGTGTAACAACCGGCAGATGTGCTGTCGACAACCACGTCGAGGTAGGTCAATTCTCCAGCATCAAAGGCACAGTTGTCTGAGTATGACACCTGAGCAGATCCGGTCATGTCGGTCGACAAGTCGGCTTCGCAGAGCGCAGTCACCGAGACTTCAAGATCGCCAGGCAACACGAGGTCAATTTCTGGAGCCACATTGTCTTCAATGTGGATGAGTTGCGTGCAGTAGGTCACATTGTCGAACAGGTCGGTGGCAGACCAAGTCCGCTCCAACGTGTAACATGCACTGGATGTCTCGTCCACCAATTCCTCTCCGAGGTAGGCCACAACGGGGCTTCCTTCGTCGGTGCAGTTGTCGGTGGCCGTCAGCACTGCAGGGGCAGGAATTTCCTCGCCACAAGCGATGACGGTATCGGCAGGACAATCGTCAAACAATGGAGCGGTCTCATCGAGGCGGCAGATTTGCTGCGTCACATTGATGGCTCCACAGCTGTCGTCAAAGACTGTGTAGATGTTGGTCACACATGGCTCCTCTGGATCTGGCGTGACAGCTTCAAGCGAGAGGTCCACAATCACGTCACCCAAGGCGCCGCTGACTTCGACACCGTCGATGACTCCTTCCCAGCCAAACCAACCGCCGAGACCGAAGTCACAGTTGTGGTCGTTGGCGCCAAGGCCGACTTGGAATCCGAAATAACCGTTGCTGGGGGCGTGGTTCAGTTGCAAGTTGCTGCCTTCATAATCGCCAGTACCGTTCAAGAAGCTTTGGTCGCTCTTGAGCATGTACATGTCCCATTCGTCGAACGGAAGGTCATTGCAGGTGTAGATGTACTTGAATCCTTTGCCCATGGCGGCCCATTCGGCACCACTCACACGGTCGTTGAACACATAAAACACCTCGAACCCTTGGTTGTGGTTGAGCTCGTTGACCACATGGCCGGTGAGCGTAGCCACTCCGTTTCCGAATTGCGTGAACTGAAGGCCGTCTTCGGTTTCCACGAAGTAGTCAGAAGCCGCAAGTCCTTGGTTGGCCAACCCATAAATGCGGATCGCCGCATCGGGGCCCATGCCGAATGCCGTAGTAGCCTCGCCCGTCAGGTATGGCTGGGTGTATGGCGTAGAAACGCAGGCCACCTCGTTGTACTCTTCACCCGTGCAGTTGTTCAATGCAGAGGTCGGGTTTTCGCAAGTGATGCCTTCCAGGTCTTCGATGCATTCCAAGGTGTAATCGTTGATCGGAGGATCGAACGAAAGGCACTCAGGGTCGCAGTCGTCAAGCTCGAGCGGGTCGCCGTTGCAGTCGAATCCAACTTCGGCATAGAAACAGGTTCCGTCGTCATCGGTGGCGTCAGCGCTGTAGTTACAGGCGTCCTCTTCGGTACATCCGGGCACCTCAAGTTCATCGCAAATTCCGTCTTCGTCGGCGTCAGCCAGGCAGTTGCCTTCGCAATCGAGGTAATCCTCGGCATACGTACAAAGTGTGTTGTCTTCGTCAGTGGCGTCCGCATCATAGTTGCAGGCCAGTTCATCTCCGCAACCCAACACTTCTGCTTCGTCGCAAACTCCGTCTCCATCTAAGTCGGACAAACACTCGCAATCGCAGTCATAGTAGTCTGCTCCACAGAATTGTTCGGGGAAAACACACGTAGAGGGGATGGTTGCGTTTTCGTTGTAGTTGCAAGCGGTTTCATCCATGCACCCTTCAATGGCCTCACCCGTCAGGTAGGGCAGCAAAGCGGGGTCGTCGAATGTGCCGAGCTCACCACCTTCTTGATCAGCGGTCAGGTCAAAGTCCAATTCGTACAAGGCACAATCGGCCGCATCAAAGAGCTCCAAGTCCACCGTTTGACCGGCTTCCAGGTAGAGGTTCATGTTCACATAGGAGTTGCCCTCGAAATCGAAGGTTGTCCCTGTGCCCACGACAATGTCGCCGGCAATGGCGATCACGGTGGCGCCGAAGACGGGCATCCCGTCTAGGGTCACGTTCGCAATCAAAGTGTTGGGGATCACGGGCAGCACGACCACATCTGTGTCGGGTTCGTTGCATGGATCAAAGGGGTCGCAAATGCCATCGCCATCGGTGTCGGCCAAGCAGTTTCCTTCGCAGTCAACTCCGGAATCTGCATAGGTGCAGGATCCGTTGTCAACGGTGGCCTCGTCATCGTAGTTGCAGGCCGCATCGTCTGTACAGCCTTCGCAGCTTGTGTAGTCGCAAGAGCTGTCGTTGTCTGTGGCGAGATCGTCGTAGTTGCAGGCACTTTCATCGGTGCAGCCACCCACTTCATCTTCGTCACAAACGCCATCTTCATCGCTGTCGTTCAAGCAAGCTCCATCGCAGTCTACGTTGTCGACTCCGTAGAGGTCGATGGCATAAACACACAGCGTGTTGTCCGTATCAACGACAGGGTCGTCGTTGTAGTTGCAGGCTTCTGAATCGGTGCAATCTGTGGATTCGTCATCATCACAAACGCCATCTTCATCGCTGTCTGTGAGGCAGTTTCCATCGCAATCCACATTGTCGACTCCATAAAGGTCAAGGGGGTAGGTGCAAGAATCGTCGTCATCGGTGGCCAAGGCATCGTAGTTGCAGGCCTCTTCTTCGGTGCACCCAGGCACTTCGTCTTCGTCACAAACGCCATCTTCATCGGCGTCAGCGAGGCAGTTTCCATCGCAATCGAGTCCGGCTTCGGCATAGGTGCAGGAGGCATCGTCCACGTTGGCTGCGTCATTGTAGTTACAAGCAGCCTCGTCGGTGCATCCCAGCACAGCGTCGTCGCCAAGGAAGGGCAAGTTGCCGGGGGAACTGAAGGTGGAGAGTTCCTGACCTTCTGCCTCCACTTCAATGGTGAGGTCCAAGCCATAGAGTTCACATTCAGCTTCGTCGAACAATTCAAACGTCACGGCGTCGCCCGTGGAGACATACAAGGTCATGCTGACCCAGGACCCACCCTCGTAATCAAAGGCTTCATCCACACCCACGGTCTCACCATTCACCAAAGCGAGCACGGTCATTCCCACGACGGGCTGACCATTCAGGCTGACTTCGGCGATGTACGTGGCGGGAACCACTGGAAGAACAGCGGGAGTCAGATCGGGGTCTGCACAAGGGTCGAATTCATCACAAATGCCGTCTTCGTCGCTGTCGTTCAGACAGTTTCCGTCGCAATCGTAGCCGTCAACCGGGCCGTCTCCATTGCACACACCGCATTCGTCCAGCGCGCCAATGCAGTCGTCTACATCATCACAGATGCCATCTGAGTCAGCGTCAGCGGTGCACCCGCCGTTGCAGACGCCCAGGGCATCCAAGGTGTTTCCGTCGCAGTCGCACGCTCCGTCAGCAATGCCAGAACCTCCGCACACGTCGCATTCGTCCAACTGCAAGCAGGATCCGTTGTCATCGGTGGCGGCAGCGTTGTAGTTGCAGGCGGTTTCGTCGGTACATCCACCGACTTCAAACTCGTCACAAACGCCATCTTCGTCGCTGTCATTGAGGCAGTTGCCGTCACAGTCATATCCAGCCTCCGCATAGGCACAAGAACCATCGGCAATGGTGGCAGTCGCGTCGTAGTTGCAAGCCAGTTCGTCGGTACAACCTGCGCACGACTCAAAGTCACAAGAGTTGTCGTCGTCGGTCGCCAGAGGGTTGTAGTTGCAGGCTTCTGAATCGGTGCAGCCTCCCACTTCAAACTCATCGCAAATGCCATCGGTGTCGGTGTCATTCAAGCAATCGCCATCGCAGTCATAACCCGCATCCGCGAAGGTGCATGAGTCATCGGAAATGGTGGCGGTTTCGTCGTAGTTGCAAGCGAGGTCATCTGTACAACCGGCGCAGGACACAAACTCGCATGAGCTGTCGTCGTCGGTGGCCAAAGCATCGTAGTTGCAGGCCGCTGAATCTGTGCAACCCGCCACTTCAAACTCATCGCAAATGCCATCGAGATCGGTGTCATTCAGACAATCGCCATCACAATCATAGCCGTCCTCGGCGTAGGTGCAGGTGCCATCGTCGTCGGTGGCAGCCTCATCATAATTGCAAGCCAGGGGATCCACACAACCGTCAACAGCTGCGCCGCCAAAGAAGAAGGTGTCTCTGAATTCTGTGGCTCCGTTTCCATTGATGAAAACCTGACAATAGACTTGACCGCTGATTTCACCTGTGGTGGTGAATTGACCAACGAGAACCTTCAAGTCGGAACCAGCAATTCCATTGGAGTCTCCATTCAGGGCGTACCAAGCGCCACCAATGAGGTCGTCGATGGCCAGGTTTCCACCTGCTATGCCCCCACCGGGATCGAAGTTGGTGAGCCAGGGGTTGTCCGTGGCTTGCACCGTGCTGACGTTTCCTTCACCAGCCATGGCGTTGGGTGCTCCTTCGATGCCAATGGTGATCCAGCTGTCATACTCAAGGTCGGGGTATACACCGAAGAGAAGGCTGTTGATGCCGTTCGGCGTGCCCGCACCCAAAATCGCATGGTAGAAATCGGTTGTGGTGTTCACATACGTTGGATTGATCAAGTCACCAGAAACAGAAGACATGAAGTCGTCTTCGTTGTTCATCTCTACATAAAGACGGGTGCAGCTGTAGCCGGTCATGTCGGTAACACCAAGGGCGCCCACGAGCATTCCAATGTCTTCAGCCACCACTTCCGTAGAAATCTCGTACCCCTCAGGAGCAGGAGAAGACAACATGGGTCGGGCAGAAAGAGAAAAACAGGCGCTGGTGAGAAGCAGGCTTAAAAAGAAGCGGTAAGGAAACATCTGCTAGATTATATCAGGTTCAATTGCAATAAAGCGTCTACGAATATCGCGAATTAATCGACCAAATACAAATTATTTAGGATTTGTCGAAGAAAAACACAGATTCGCCGACACAATAGAGTCCCCGGGCGACACCCACGGGTGCCACCGAATCCACTGAACAGAAAGGGGGTTAGCCTACGATGTTGATGATGCGACCAGGCACCACAATGATTTTCTTGGGGCTGCGGCCTTGAAGCTGCTTGGCCGTCCGTTCGTCTTGCAAAACAGCCGACTCCACGTCTGCAGGGGCCGTGTCTGAAGGAACACTGAACTGAAAACGAACCTTCCCGTTGAATTGAACGGGGTAGGTGGTTTCGGATTCAACCAGCTTTTCAGCGTCCCATTTGGGCCAAGGGGCATCCACCACGAGGCCACTGCCTCCGCACAATTCCCAAAGCTCTTCGGCCATGTGAGGAGCATACGGGGCGACCAAAGCCGCCAAAGGTTGAAGCAGTGCTCTCTGGTGGGC
Source organism: uncultured Flavobacteriales bacterium (assembly GCA_938092195.1). GTDB lineage: Bacteria > Bacteroidota > Bacteroidia > Flavobacteriales_D > Sanyastnellaceae > UBA8752. The sequence continues at coordinate 34,315 of CALKHD010000201.1, forward strand.
CTTGGCTTCGGTGAGTTCATTCACACCGATCATCATGGCGCTGACCACAGTGTTCCAGCTCAAGCGATCCAAGTCTTCAGTGACTTTTTTGATGGTTTTGTGCAGAGCGCGTTCCCCTTCCGGAGAGGGCTGCCCATCGTGTACCAAGGTTTCGCCATCGGCTCCGCGGTACAACCGACTCAGCTTCCTCAAAAAACCATGAACTCCATTGATTCCTTGCGTGTCCCAAGGCTTGGCCTGTTCTAAGGGGCCAAGGAACATCTCATAGCACCTGAGGGTGTCAGCCCCGTAACGCTCAACGAGGTCATCGGGATTCTCGACATTGAATTTGGACTTGGACATCTTCTCCACCTCGCTCCCACACCGGTATTCGCCTTTTTCATTGAGGGTGAATTCGGCATTGGCGAATTCCGGCCTCCACGCGCGGAATCCATCGAGGTCAAGGATGTCATTCTGAACCAAAGAGATGTCGACGTGAAGGCGTTGGGTGCGGTGTGACTTGCGCTGCTCGAACGTGACAAAAGTCTGGGTCCCTTCAATCCTGTATACAAAGCTGCTCCGTCCCAAAATCATCCCTTGGTTGATCATTTTGGCAAAGGGCTCATCGAACCCGATGAGGTCCAGGTCAAACAAGAACTTGGTCCAGAAACGGCTGTACAACAAGTGGCCCGTTCCGTGCTCAGCGCCACCGATGTAGAGGTCCACCTGTCCCCAGTGGTCGCTTTTTTCCCGGCTGCAGAACGCGTTCTCATTGTGGGGGTCCATGTAGCGGAGGAAGTACCAACTGGAACCCGCCCATCCCGGCATGGTGTTGAACTCCATGCGGTCGCCCTGTTGGACGTTCCACTTTTCGGCGCGGGCCAATGGTGGCTCTCCCTCTTCTGTCGGCAGGTAAGCGTCGACTTCCGGAAGGAGGACGTGGTCGCCCTCGATCAGTTGCGGAATTTGATCGACATAGCAGACGGGGAAAGGCTCGCCCCAATAGCGCTGTCGACTGAACACAGCGTCCCGAAGGCGGTGGTTCACTTTGGGCTTAGCCAGCCCCGCCTCGGAAAGGAATGCCATGGCCTCGGGCAAGGCCTTGTGACAGGTCATGCCGTTCCAATCTCCGCTGTTGCAGAGGACGGCGTTCTTGTCGGTTTCGGCTCCCTCCTCCAGGTTGTGACCTTCGAAAATCGGAGGGATGGACAGACCAAAAGCCCGGGCAAACTCCCAATCTCGCTGGTCACCTGCGGGCACGGCCATGACGGCGCCTGTTCCATAGCCCGCCAGAACATAGTCCGCGATCCAAATGGGCATCAAATCTCCCGTCAGAGGGTGCGCTGCATGGGCGCCAGTGAAACAACCCGTCACCCCTCGGTCTCCCGCCATGCGCTCACGCTCACTTCGCGCGGCCGTTTCTACTTGGTAGGCTTGCACCTCAGCACGCTGCGACTCTGTGGTGATGTCGAGCACAAAAGGATGCTCTGGAGCGAGCACCAAAAAGCTCGCGCCGTGCAGGGTGTCGGGTCGGGTCGAGAACACCTCGATGTTGAGGCCTTGATGGCCCTCGATGTTGAACATCAATTGCGCTCCTGTGGAACGTCCAATCCAATTGCGTTGAACCTCTTTGATGCTGTCTGACCAATCGATGCGCTCCAAGCCATCAAGCAATCGGTCGGCATACGCAGTGATGCGCATCATCCACTGGCGCATTTTCTTTCGCACCACTGGGTGTCCACCCCTTTCACTCAGGCCACCGATGACCTCGTCGTTGGCCAGAACAGTGCCCAACGCAGGGCACCAATTGACTTCGCTGTCGGCGAGATAAGCCATGCGATAGGCCATGAGCAGGTCGCTTTTCCCCTTTTCGGAAAGCCCATTCCATTGTTGGGCAGAAAACACGCCTTCGAACCCTTCGCCAAAATGGAGTTCTCCAGCTTCGGTCAAAGTTTCTTCTCCCACGGCCCAATTCAGGTCGGCATTGCCTCGCTCCGCGAAGCGATCAGTCAGAGCAGATATGGGTGCCGCTTGATCCGCAGATTGGTCATAGCCATGCCCGAACAACTGAGAGAAGATCCATTGCGTCCAGCGGTAGTAATTCGGGCTGCTTGTGCGGACTTCGCGGCTCCAGTCGTAACTGAATCCAAGCAGGTCCAATTGACTGCGATAGCGCGAGATGTTTTGTTCGGTGGTGACGGCGGGGTGCTGGCCGGTCTGGATGGCATATTGCTCAGCCGGCAGCCCGAAGCTGTCATACCCCTGAGGGTGCAACACATTGAATCCACATTGTCGCTTGTAGCGAGCGACGACATCGGAAGCGATGTAGCCCAAGGGGTGTCCCACGTGCAGCCCCGCTCCACTGGGGTATGGGAACATGTCCAATACATAGTACTTGGGCTTGTCGTTCCGTTCCTGAGAAACGTACGTTCCGTCTGCTGTCCAGCGTGCCCGCCATTTGGCCTCGATGGCCTTGAAGTCATATTCCATTGCCCGCGCGATGTGGTCGCGAAGATACCCCCGCAAAAGGGTGTGAAAATGCGCAGCCATTCTTCAGGAACAGGAGCACATTGTCGAACTTGTCCATGTGTATCGCACCCGCATTCCGAGCGCCGTCCCTGCCCTGTTTCCAAAATTTCTCTGGACGGGGTCCGGTCCCGCCGTTCACTTGACATTCGACGATGGCCCACATCCGGAATGGACACCATTTGTCTTGGACGAGTTGGGCAAGCACGGTCAAAAGGGGACGTTCTTTTGCGTCGGGGAAAACATCCAACGCTACCCCAAAATCTTTGAACGCATTCGCCAAGAAGGACATTCTTGGGGAAACCACACCATGGGGCACGAGTCAGGTTGGAACACACCGGACTTCACTTATTTCCGGAGTTTCCTGGAGTGCGAATCTTGGGCGGGCACAGGTTTGTTTCGACCTCCATACGGTCGAATCACACGGAGCCAAGCCCAAGCCATAGGCCGTCAAAGTCAAGTGGTGATGTGGAACCTTCTGACCGGAGATTTTGACCGGCGTCGTTCAGGGGAGAGTTGTTTGAGTGCCACCCTTCGGGCGCTGAATCCAGGAACGATTGCGGTGATGCACGACAGCGACAAAGCGGGTCCTCGTCTGAAAATCCTGCTGCCTGGCGTGCTCCGTCACTTAAGCCTGATGGGGGTTGAAAGCGCGGCGATTGAAATGAAGCCAAAGGTGCCAAAGGAAGATTCCCACAGGGAACAGGGTGTCTTGTCCTAGCCGTTTAGACTCTGTTTTTCCACATCTTAGGGCCCCCTATGAAAGATTCGCCCCTGCGCATATTGTACATCGATGACGATGAGATCTGCTTGACGTTGACACAGCTTCAGCTGATTCGGGCAGAAATGCACACCGAAACCACCACTGACGCATTGGAAGCTGTGGGGATTTTGTCGACCCAAGACTTGGATTTGATTTTGCTCGACTCCGTCATGCCCACCATCGATGGGCTTGAGTTCTTGCAACTGATGCGGGCCTTACACTTGGAACACCCTGTTGTTTTCTACACGGGCTCCAACAGCAAAGAGCTTCAAGATTCGGTGAGTGAATTCGACGTTCTTGGGTTTTTGGATAAAAACGCCAACCGCATGGACCTTCCCATGCAGCTCACCGAGTTATACGCAAAGCACCGCAGGCCAATCAATCGGATTGGTGGCTTTGGCGAGCATCGCGCAGCATCTTGAGTTTGCGGCGGATCTCGTCCATTTCACGCTTGTCGGACTCGATTTTTTTCTGAAGGTCAGCCATGATGGAAGCGGCACCATTTCCGGTGAAAATCCCCATGTTGTTTTCGTACTGAGCCACCCGCTTGCGGAGGCGGTCCATTTTGTCCCGCATGATGCGCTCCTCTTTGCGGGCCATGTGCTCGGCGCCTTCTCCTGACACCATGCTCTCGACCCGGCTTTTGTAAGCCTCTACAGAGCGCTCGCTCCTCTTGGCACCGAGGGCGTCGTATTTCACGTCCATGGCCGCGCGATAGCGGTCAACAATTTGTTCGAACACCCGTCGAGGGACGTGCCCACTTTCTGCCCATTTCTGGGAAAAGGCCTTCAAGGACTGCAAGTCTGTACCGTGGTTGCCTGAAAGCTCAAAAGCCTCGATTTCCTTGATCAAGGCTTCTTTCTTGTCTTGGTTGGCCTTGTGTTCTTTGTCTCGGTCGGCATATATGGCCTTGCGTGCAGTGAAGAATTTGTCGCAGGCACCGCGGAACTTTCTCCAAAGTTTGTTCTCATCTCGGGGTCCTGCTGAGCCCAAGTCCTTCCATTCTTTCTGAAGGGCAATGAGCTTGTCAGAGGAGTTTTTCCAGTCCTGGCTTTCGGCCAGTCCAGCCGCTTCTTCGGCAATGGCCTGTTTGCGCTCTTTGACTTTCTGTTGAGCGGCGCGCACATCGGAGAAAGCGGCATCGCGCTTTTGGAAGAACAAATCACAGAGGCTTCGGAATTGCTCCCAAACCTCTTGGTCGTCCTTCCGCCCTGCAAAGCCAACCATTTTCCATTGCTTCTGAAAAGCCTTGACTTTTTCAGCTTGGGGAGGCCATGCTGCGGGGTCGGTGATTTCCTCTTCAATGAGCCCACGGACTTCTTCGACGATGGCCTGTTTGGCTTCGAGGTTTTTTTGGAATCCCTCGCGAATGGAATCATAGTGGGCTTTGACCTGGTCCAGTGCTGCTCGGGTGTGACCAAAAAAGGTGTCGGCCAATTCTTGGTAGGTCTCCCTGGGGCTCGGCCCCACGTCAAACCACGCCTTCATGTAGCTCCTTGAGAGCATTTCCTTTTCCTTCAGGTCGGTGATGCCCGCCAATTCCGAAGCTTGAGCGATCAGCTCCTCTTTTTTCTTCAGGTTGATCTTCAGGTCATTGTCCTGAAGTT
>CALKHD010000202.1 GCA_938092195.1 uncultured Flavobacteriales bacterium
TGTCGCCACCTGCACCATTTTGGAAGAGCAACATCTTCCGCATGGCCATGGCCGCGATCATCGCCGCGGGGGTGGTCATTGGTTTGACCGTTCGCCAAGGCGCCAACACTGTCCCCTCTGTTGCCGCACCGGAAACCGAACAGCCCACCGAAAATGGTGAGCCCTTGGATAAGTCCAGTCCCATAGAGTCCCCCGGAGTCCCGAGCCAAGCAGGAGCGGCCGCCGCGGCAGAGGCCCCTGTTGAAACAGCAACGTTGAGTAACGCCAAGGACGAGACAACCACTGAAATCGACATCGAGTCGGCCACGGCAGCAGCGGAAAACTTGAATGCCCCCTCCTTGGATGCGGACAGCGAGCGGACAAATTCCAACCTCAATCCCGCCCCTTCGCAGGCCAAACTTGAGGTCGCTGCCGCGACGGGGTCCTCGCCTGACCTCCCCGAGGCCAGTCCGATGTTGACCGACCCGGTGGTTTCAATTCCCCTCAATGTCCATCCTGTTGTCACAGAAGACAAAGCCACCACCGACGAGCCAAGCCGTGCATCGCTGCGCACACTGGCCTTGAAGGGCGCGCAGCCCATCAACGCCCGTCCAATGGACCCGCGTCCCTTCAGTTTGAGCACCGAGGTGCCAGAACGCAAAGAGTTCGCCATCCGGGCATTTGCCGGGCCGACTTGGAGCCATTTTTCTGTCACAGACAATCCGGGACAAAGCGATCACTTCTTCGCAGACCACAGCGCTGGAGGGGGTCTCATGTTGGAATTCGATGGCCACCGACCTTGGTCCATCGGCCTGGCCTGGTGCGACTATGTCCACAACTTGCAATACACCGAGACCAGTGAGGCTCCCATTTCTTCATTTGGTGTGGTGAGCGTGGTCGTCGACATCCAGACTGGCGACACCCTCTCTGTGACGGAAGGGCAGGTTCAAGGCGTGGAAGAGCGGGTCCGAACCGTTGACCGCCACAACCGGTTTCAGGCTTTCGCCATTCCCATCGAGTGGCGAAAGGTCAAAAGCCTCAACCGATTGCAGTTCGGTGTGGGTGTTGGGGCGACGCTTCAAATCCGAAGTGGTGCCCGGGGCAGCGTCATCAACCCAGAGGGGCAGATCGTCCGCTATTCTGACCAAAACCTTTCGCGCGGCCGCCTGGCCGTGGTGCCCACTGGTAGGTTGTTTGCGGGCCTGCGGTTTGCGCCCGCTTGGAGGTTGGATGCGGGTGTTGCTGCAGGCGTCCAACGCCACGCAAGCCGATCAAACACCGATGCTCCCGTCACCGATGGGCCATCGTGGCAGGGTCGGTTGATCCATGGCCAAATTCAGGTAGGCCTGACCCGGTTGATTTCGCGCATCAAGAATGAAGGCGCAGGTCCATCCAAGCTTGCCGGACTGGCGCTCTTTAGACGAAGTCTTGACTAGGGGGGGTCAGTTCCATAGCAAAGCGCCAAAAGGGGCGCTGGTGGGGTCGTCCTGAAGGCCATAGGTCTGCTTCATCAAAACAGTGATCTCCCGGGTGATGGGGTCGGCAAAGTATTGGGTGTTGAAGTACCCACTCCAGAAAAAGCGCCCCACGCCTGGATCGCTGTGTTTGACACCAAAGGCCAACCCCTGTTGCCAAGGCCCATCCAGAAGCCCTGGAGCGTGATCGGCCATGATGGTGTCGATGGTGGCCTCTTGCAGCAAACGGCCATGGGGCCCCATCCCACGGTCCAAGTGCATTTGAAGAAAGCGGGCATAATCCGCAGCTGTGCTGGTGAGTCCAGCACCGCCTGAGCAAAGCGGCCACTCAGGGTGTTCCGGAAAGTCAATGCTGTAGGAGGGGTGGGTGTGCATCTTCCAGCCTTGAGCTGAGTCCGCAGGCTCCAAAACATTGGCCAAGCGGCCTCGGTCAGCTTTGGGTACCACAAAATGGGTGTCAAACATCCCCAGAGGACGGAACAGTTCCTCCTGAAGAAACTCAGCATAGGAACGGCCAGAAGCCACTTCCATCACCGCCACCAAAACATCGAGACCCAAGCTGTAATTCCATTCTGCACCCGGGGTGTGGATCAACGCAAGGCCCGCCAGTTTTTGCGCGTTTTGGAGCGTGGTCCGTCCATCGCGAGGAAACAGGTCCACGGCATCGGAGCGGGCATACAGTTTTTCGAACCGGGGGTCGCCAATCTCTCCATACGGAATCCCATTGGTGTGGGTCATGAGGTGACGAATGGTGACGGGATTGTTGCTGGGCAAGGTGGTAAACGTGGTGTCGGCCTGCACCGAGTCGAGGAGCCCCAGGGTGGCAAATTCAGGGATGTATTTGGATACGGGGTCATCCAAATCCAGGAGTCCCTGCTCCCACAACAGCATGGCAGCTGTGGCCGTGATGGCTTTCGATTGGGAGCAAATTCTAAACAGTGTGGACGTGTCCATTTTACGCCCAGTCAGCGGGTCGGCTTCTCCGTAAGCACGGTGAAGCACCACTTGGCCATTTCGGGCGGTCAAGAGCACCGCCCCAGGGATCGCACCATTGGCCACTGAAACTTCCAATGTGCTGTCCAACGCGTGCCAGCGGCCAGATTGCGCCGGCTGACTGGTCATGTTCAAGCCATTCGCATGGGAGGGTGTTGGAGTTTGACACCCGGTTAGGCCAACCAGTCCAAGAACAAATACAGGGAGCAAAAACCGAAGGGAGGGACAGGAAAAAAGAGGCATTGTCATTGGCGGTCAAAGTTGGTCGAAGACGTAATCTATGGCACATTGCCGTTGTCTGCTTCCGGACCTTGACGCATCTTGGCGTGACCTTCAACGTTGAATCCCAAACCGACTTCATTTTGAACGAATTCCTCTCCACTTCCATCACCCTCGGTCATCACACCATCACAGTTTTCGATCTGGTGGAGGTGGTGGTGGTGATTCTGATGTCTCGGATCATTTTGGGTTTGCTGCGCAGGGCACTCAGGCGCGCTGAGCGCTTTTCCACTTTGGATGAGGGCAAACGTTTTATTGTTCACCGGATGGTGTCGTCCGTGGTTTGGACCATGGCCACCTTAACGGTTTTGTCAGTCTTGGGGTTGGATTTGACTGCGGTGTGGGCCGGTTCGGCGGCGCTGATGGTGGGCGTTGGCATTGGATTACAAGGGTTTTTCAACGATGTGATCAGTGGGTTTGTCCTCATGTTTGAGGGCGGCGTGGCCGTGGGAAATGTGATCGATGTCGACGGAAAATTGGTCCGCGTCGAGCGCATTGACTTGCGCTCTACGAGGGTGGTGTCGACCGACGGAGAGTTGCTGGTGCTTCCCAATGCCAAGGTGGCTGGAGATGCCGTGGTGAACATGAGTCAAGGCGAGGCGTCCACGCGAATCAAGGTGAATGTGGGTGTGGCCTATGGCAGTGACGTGGACTTGGTTCAACGGCTTCTGTTGGAAGCCATGTCTGAACAACCAGAAATGTTGTCTTCTCCGGAGCCTCGTGTGTTTTTTCAGGATTTTGGGGACTCCTCGCTTGACTTCAGCGTCATGGGGTGGGTGGAGCATCCGTGGGACAGGATGGCCATACTGAGCCGAGTGCGTTCAGCCATCGATGCCAAGTTCCGCTCTTCCGGGGTGGAGATTCCGTTCCCGCAGCGCGATGTGCATATGCAGGAAAAAGGGCCTTTCAAGGTCTGAGTCCCTTGTCATCCGCAATGGACTGCATGCGTTCGGCACTGATGAAGCCAAGAAAGCGCAAGCTTCGGTGATGAGTCCTTTTTCATGTCGAGGTTTGCAACCTGAATGTCAGACGCACATTGGAAGAAATGCGGGGTGAATGTTCGCAGGGTTGCGTTGTCTTTGTTGACCGCGGCATGGGGGGTCTCCTCACCCTTGATTTGGGCACAATGTGACATCCAAGTCCAGTCGCAAGGAGGGGCGGTTCCAGGGGCAGTCGTCTGGTCTGGTGGCCAACCTGTGGGAATGACCAACAGCCAAGGTTTGTTCAGTTGGACGCCAGATTCTACGGATGGATCCGCGGTGCAAATGCTGCGTGTGCGGGCTGTTGGATATGAAGAGGTTGGATTTGAATCCACCTGTGAATCCAGCCAGTTGATCCGTTGCGAACTCAAGAATTTGGCTGTGGCTTTGGGTGGGGCGACCGTTGTCGGCAGTTTGACCCCCATGAGTGTGAAGGCCAGTCCCATCAGAACCCAAGTGGTGTCGGGTGAATCGCTGCGCTCACTCAAGGCCCAAGACGTGGCAGAAGCGCTGGATTTCACCAATGGAGTTCGGGAGACGGTGGCATGTGGTGTTTGTGGAACCAACGACCTGCACATCAATGGATTAGAAGGGGTGTACACCTTGGTTTTGCTCGATGGAATCCCGTTGCTCGGAGGCTTGGCCTCGGCCTATGCGTTGGACGGAATTCCGCTGAGCATGGTCCAGCAAGTCGAAGTGGTGCAAGGGCCAGCGAGTGCTCGGTTTGGCAGCCAGGCTGTGGGCGGAGTGGTGAACGTGGTGCTCGCCCCTTTGATACCTGGCAGGTCTGCTGCGAATGTTCGTTTGGACAGCCATTCTCGCTTTCAGGCCTCGGCTTCGGCCACATTTGGAAGACCTGATGCGGCTTGGCAACTGGGGCTGGATGCATTGAATTTTGAGAGGCGATTGGATGGCAATGGCGACGGATTCACCGATGCGCCAACCTTGCAAAGAGGGGTGGCTACGCTCCGGCATCAGCGGCGGGGAGATCAGCGAGCTGTTCGCTTGACAGGACGTCTGTTTGCCGAGGAAAGGTTCGGCGGAGAGCTGGACTTTGAAGAACGCGATCGAGGCACCACCAGCAGCTACGGTGAACGCGTCGACTTGCTGCGTTCAGAATGGGTGTTTGGATCGCGCCCGGTCTCGGGAAAGGGCTGGACCTACCAGGGCGGTGCGGCATACCACCGTCAGGCCAGCACCTATGGCCTGGCCTCCTTCAACGCCGAAGAATTCACGGCCAGCCTCGATGCCTACCACAGCGGTTGGAGTTGGCGCGACCACCGAAGGGTTACCGGTGGTGCCAGCTTGCTTTGGGACGTCTACCAAGATGAGACCCCGGTGGACTCCGACATGAATGTCTGGATCCCCTCCGTTTTTGCTGAATACAGTGGCGAGTCCAAGAGCGAGGCAGGGCAGGCTCAGTGGTCTTGGATTCATGGTTTGCGCATCGAAAAGCCATCGGACAGGGCCCCGGTTTTGGCCCCTCGGGTCAATGTGAAGTGGTCCCGCAACAACTCAGATGTTCGATTGAACCTGGGCCGGGGATACCGCCGGGTTCATTTGTTCACCGAAGAGCACGCAGCCTTGGATGGGTCGCGCACCGTGGTTCAGCCCGAGGAAGGCCTGGACCCCGAATCGAGCTGGAATGCCCACTTGAGTGCATCCAAAGAATTTGGGAATGACCGTTGGACCGCCTCGGCTTCCATTTATGGATTTGCCACCTTGTTCACAGACCGGATTTACGCCGATTTTGACAGCGTTCCGGACGCCATTCTGTATCGAAACATCCAAGGGGTGGGGCTGTCTCGAGGGGTGGGAAGTGATGTTTGGTTGACTGGACTTGGTTGGCGCCTCAACCTGGGTGCGACCCTCCTCCAAAGCGAAATATTTGAAGGGTCATCGGATGGTTGGTTCCAAACCATGCAGGGTCCTGGCGAGGTTCAGCCTTTCGCCCCTTCGCTCACCACAACCTTGGCCATCGGCCATGACCACAAAGGGTGGGGCTGGAACTTGAATGCCCAAACTGTCGGTGTGATGAGGTTGCCCAACAATGAAGAACTGGGCGATCAAAGTGACCCTTATGCTTTGGTCCATGCTTCGGTTTTTCGGCGTTTCGGAGCGAACACCTTGCAAAGTCCTTTTGGCCGGCACACGGTCACCATGGGGGTGCGGAACCTGACCAATTCGACCCAGGCGGCCCCGTTGGTGGGCCCCAGCGATCCTTTTGGAGAAAACTTTGATGCATCTCGCATCTATGGTCCCATGGAGCAAAGGCGCATTTTTCTGGAGTGGTCATGCTCATTCTGAAGCGCAGATGGACGCTACCTTGACTCCATGAACAAGTGGGTGATTCCTTTTCTGATCTTGGGCAGTGTTGGGTGCAGCCAAGGATCTCTGGAGGACAGGTTGTCTGCTTATGCAGGACCAAAAGCGCCCTGTGATGTGCCTTTGGAAGTCGACGTAACATCGGGGATTGAATCGCAGATGTTGTCGGCCGGAATCCAAGACAGTACCGCCACCTGGGCCTACGTTTTGGAAGAGGGAGAGGAGGCCGTTTTTGCCAGGGCATGGTTGGGTCAAAATGCCACGAGGTCCATTGACATTCAGTACTTCATCTTCTCCATGGACAACGTGGGGATCATCGCATTGGACCACATCCTCCACGCTGCAAATCGAGGCGTTCAAGTCCGCATGTTGGTGGATGATTTCATGTTGGATGTGTCGGCTGAAGACGTGGTGGCATTGAATGCCCACCCCAACATTTCCATCCGTGTATACAACCCGAACGAGGGCAAAAACACCTTCGAAAAGGTGCGGCAAGCGGTGACTGATTTTCAAGGCTTCAACCAAAGGATGCACAACAAAACCTTTGTCGTGGACGGTCAAGTGGCCATCACCGGTGGCAGGAACATGGCCGATGAGTATTTCGATTACGACCAAGACTACAATTTTCGAGATCGAGACGTCTTGCTTTTGGGGCAGGGTGCAAAGGACATTCAGGCGTCTTTTGAGACGTTTTGGGCCCACCCTCTGGCCGTGAGCTTTGAGCTGGACAGCAGCATGAGCGTTGAACCCCAGCTCCTTTACGACCAGATCCATGCTTATGCCTGTGACACTGCCAATTTTTGGCCAGAAATCCGAGCGCTCATCGACGGCATACCCGAGGCGATTCCCCGGTTGATTGAGGCCGGCCGGTTGCATCGTTTGGAGGGGGTGCGCTTTGTTTCTGACCGACCTGGCAAGAACAGCACTTCGGGTTTTTCTGGCGGGGGTGCGAGTACAGATGTCCTGTTGAAGTTGGTGTCAGAAGCCCAGACATCGGTGACCATTCAGAGTCCATACCTGGTCCTCACCGAGCTTGGTTTGGGGCTTTTCGCGGATGCTGTTTCCCGGGGTGTGGAGGTGAAGATTCTCACCAACAGCCTGTGCTCCACTGACAATTTGGAGGCGTTCAATGGATATCAGCGGATTCGAGAAACCCTGGTTGGTTCTGGGGTACAGGTTTATGAATACCGGCCAGACGCAGAGATTCGAAAGGCCCTGATCACCGCCGAGAAGCAGAAGAGGGCGGGGTATGTTCCCACCTTTGGCTTGCATGCCAAGTCCATGGTGGTGGACCACCGAGAAGTGGTCATCGGGACGTTCAACTTGGACCCGCGGAGTGCCAATCTCAACACCGAATGTGTGGCCATCATGTCGTCCCTAGACATGGCGGCTCAGGTGGAGGAACTCATGTTCGAGGAGTTGCTTCCAGCCAATGCATGGCCTGCCACCTTGGCGGGCAATCCAGACCACCATGCCGGATGGTCCAAGCGCTTCCAAACGTGGCTGAGGGGGGTGGTTCCCGCCTCACTTCTGTGATTGGATGGAGGTGTTTTTGGGTACGCAAGGTGACCAACATTTGCCGCTGTAATTTCCGGCCATGAAGAAGAAGATTGTGTTGCTCGGCTCGGGTGAGCTGGGCAAGGAAGTGGCCATTTCCTTGCAGCGATTGGGACAACATGTGGTGGCGGTGGATGCCTATGAAGGCGCTCCTGCCATGCAGGTGGCGGATGAATTTGAGGTCATCAACATGCTCGACGGTGACGCCCTCGACGAGTTGATGGCCAAGCACAATCCAGACATTGTGGTCCCCGAGGTGGAGTCCATACGCACCGAGCGATTTTACGATTACGAGGCCCAAGGCATCCAAGTGGTCCCTTCGGCCAAAGCGGCTCAATTCACCATGAACCGCAGGGCCATTCGTGATTTGGCGGCCCAAGATTTGGGCCTCAAAACCGCTCCCTACCGGTATGCCACCACCCTCGATGAACTGAAAGAAGGGGTGCAGGCGGTGGGCATGCCGTGTGTGGTCAAGCCGCTGATGTCCAGCTCGGGCAAAGGGCAATCGGTCATTCGAACGGCCTCTGACATCGAAACCGCATGGGCGTATGGCTTGGAAGGCTCACGGGGCGACCTGGCCGAGGTGATTGTGGAAGCCTTCATTGATTTCGATTACGAAATCACCCTGCTCACCCTGACTCAAAATCAAGGAGAGACGCTGTTCTGCCCGCCCATTGGCCACCGTCAGGAGCGGGGGGACTACCAAGAAAGTTGGCAACCTGCAGCCATGGAGCCGGGGTTGTTGGCCGAGGCTCAATCCATGGCCGCTTCTGTGACATCGGCTTTGGGAGGGCAGGGAATTTGGGGCGTTGAGTTCTTCATTCAGTCGGGTCACAATGGAAGCCCGGGGGCCGTCTACTTCTCTGAACTTTCACCCCGCCCGCACGATACGGGAATGGTCACGCTGGCGGGAACCCAGAATTTTTCGGAATTCGAGTTGCATGCAAGGGCCATCTTGGGTCTTCCTGTATTCGAGATTGAGCACCACCGAAATGGGGCCAGTGCTGTTGTGCTCGCGCCTTCCGATGTGAAGGCTGGCCAGCCCTTGTTCTCGGGCGTTTTGAATGCGGCTTCGTCACCACAAACCGACCTTCGCCTGTTTGGCAAGCCCAGCGTTCGTCCCTACCGCAGAATGGGGGTGACCTTGGCGTATGGAAGCACGTCTGAAGACGTGCATGGGCTGGTGGAGCGGGCCAAGAAGGCGGCCTCTGAAATCAAGGTCTCCACCCAGCCATGATCATGGAGGTATTGGGTTCATAGCGCCATGGAAAAGCCGGCTTCTTATTGCGCCCATGTTGCGAAGCTTCCAGCGTCGAATGTGCACAGGGTGTACCACGACACTCAGTATGGCTTTCCTGTCGAGAGCGATGATGAGTTGTTTGGCAGGCTCATCTTGGAAATCAACCAAGCGGGTTTGTCGTGGGACACCATCCTGAACAAGCAACATCACTTTCGAAAGGCCTATGACGGTTATGACCTTCAGCGTGTGGCCGCCTACGGCGAAGCTGACATCGACCGTTTGATGTCAGATGCAGGAATCGTGAGGAACCGGCTGAAGATCCATGCGGCGATTTTCAATGCCCAGAAAATCTTGGAGTTGCAGGGTAAGTCGGGTTCCTTTCGGAATTGGCTGAGCAATCAGGAGCATCTTGACATCCGGGATTGGGTGGCTTTGTTCAAACGGACATTCAAATTCACGGGTGGTGAAATCACCAAGGAGTTTTTGATGAGCACAGGTCACATCCCTGGTGCGCATGTGGAGGGATGTCCCTTGTATGGTGCTAGATCGGAATTACAGTCGAAGTGACCCGTCGGAAATGACGGGTTTGGCGGATGAACAGGAGCCAAGCGTGTCCATTGTACACACTCAAGTCCTTGATTGTGTGGTGATTAGGTGTTATTTTTACGCATCATCACTTGCTCCATGAACACCATCAAGCCCCGCAGCCTCAACGAATTGCGTCAATCCAAGGACGCGGTATACACCCCACCTCCTTCACACGAAAAAAGGTTGGATCAGCGCAGAGAGGCATCGGGCTATTTGGTTCTGGATTCCGAAGGGATGCCTTTGGTGTCTTGCGACGACGTTCAATGCGTAATCGATGCCAGACCTGAGCTGAGTCGAAATGCCATTGAATCCCACTTCGAGGGTAGTTCTTCCGCGTTTGCGTTGAAAGACGGCGGGAGCATTCAACGCGTCCCACGGCGCAAGAGCAAAGCCTGAACGTTGGGATTAGGGGTTGGCTTCCAGGCTGGACAAATCCGGGCTGATCAGCCAATTCTCTAAAAACCCACAGAATTTCTCCCTTTTGTAATTCTGCTGGTTCAGTTTCAGCATGACCCGAACCGCGGCTAATGAGTTTGGATTTTCTTCCAAATGAGCCTTGATGATGGCTTTTCCCTCGTCCATTCTTCCTTCGTTCAAAGCGGCCATGGCGCGCATGACATTCGCGTGATTCAACGCGATGTCTTGGGGATGAAGAGACAAGCAATTCTGCTGAAGGGACGACCAATTGACTTTCAGAGCCCCCCGTTGTTGCATCGTTTCGCCCAATGCGTTTTGAG
>CALKHD010000203.1 GCA_938092195.1 uncultured Flavobacteriales bacterium
TGATCACCGCCGGGGTGGCTCCCCCCACTGGATTTTGGTAGAAGCTTCCCGTGGTATTCACTTCGAGCTCCGTGCCCGCCAAACCAGTCACAGCACTGACAAAGTCATTTTCGCCCTGGGTGGTCGCATAAATGCGATAAGTGGTGAATCCTGGAATGCCATCTTCAGCCACCACTTCGACGTCCAATCCATACCCCTCCGTGTCCGAAGTGGTGATGAAGCAAGAACAGAAGTCACAGGACCCATCGTCATGAGAAGCCAGCGGGTCATAATTGCAGGCTGTGGCGTCGATGCAACCAAAGACTGGCTCATCAAACGCATCACAAATGCCATCGCCATCAGTGTCCGTCAAACATTCTCCTGCGCAGTCGTATTCCGGCTGTGCATAGATGCAGGTTCCATCTTCAATCGTCGCAGACCCATCATAGTTGCAGGCCGTTTCGTCCATGCAACCCGCGCAAGAGGCATACTCACAAGAGCCGTCGTTCACATCGGCCGCAG
The DNA here is from genome assembly GCA_938092195.1 of uncultured Flavobacteriales bacterium. Classification (GTDB taxonomy): domain Bacteria; phylum Bacteroidota; class Bacteroidia; order Flavobacteriales_D; family Sanyastnellaceae; genus UBA8752. Next base: position 502 of record CALKHD010000203.1, read on the forward strand.
CGTCGTAGTTGCAGGCCTCTTCAAGGGTACATCCAGCACAACTCAAGTATTCACAAGAGCCGTCATCCAGTGTGGCCAAAGGGTCCAAGTTGCAGGCCATGGGATCGGTACAACCCGCATTCTCCTCCTCATCACATTGGCCATTGCTGTTGGTGTCGTTCACGCATGCTCCGGCGCAATCCAAGTAGTCCACGCCGTACAAGTCTTCGGAGTACAAGCAAGTGATGGAAAGGGTCGCGTCGACATCGTAATTGCACGCCCCCTCCTCGGTACAACCCGAGCAAGATTCAAATTCACAAGGGGTGTCGGGGTCTCCGAAGTTGCAGGCAAACGAAATCTCACAACCCGAGGATTCAACCACAGGAGAACTCCCTCCGTAAACACATCCATCGAGCAACAATTCTGAGACTTCAGCATCGTAATTGTCCGCTGCTGGATCTCCGCAACACGTTTCAAAGTCACAGGCCTCCACGTTCAAGATGGTGGCGTCTGGGTCATAGTTGCAGGCAATCAAAACCATGCATCCAGAACACGAGGTGAAATCACAAGACCCATCGTCAAAGTTGGCTCCTGCGGTGTAGTTGCAGGCATTTAAATCCGTGCAACCCGCATACATGCAAGTTCCGTCATTGTATGTGCTTTGGGTTTCATAGTTCACCGCACTGGGGTCGGTACATCCACCGAACACACAGCTGCCGTCGTCGACAGTGGCAAACGCCTCAAAGTTGTCTGCCGCAGCATCCAAACAACCCACGCAAGAGGACCATTCACAACTTCCGTTGTTCTCGGTGGCCCCTGAATTGAAGTTGCATGCTGAAGGAGCCGTACAACCTGGGATTTCAAAGGCGTCACAAATTCCGTCACCATCATAATCCTGGAGGCAGTAACCCAAGCAGTCATAACCCGCATCTGGGTACGAACATGTGCCATCGTCGGTGTCTGCATTGGCGTCGAAATTGCACGCTGCATCGTCCACACATCCAGCATACAGGCAACTTCCATCGTCATTTGAGGCATTGGAATCGTAGTTGTAAGCCGCAGCATCGGTGCAACCTCCATAGGAACAGCTGCCATCGTCAACGTTGGCACCTGGAGAGAAGTTGTCAGCTGAAGAATCGGTGCACCCCTCGTACTCGCAGTCTCCGCTGGGCAAAGTGGCCGCAGAATCGTAGTTGTCTGCTGTGGGGTCCGTACAACCCGCGCAAGTGGTGTAGTCGCACACCACACCACCATCGGTGGCATCGGGGTTGTAGTTGCACGCCCCAGGCACTTGACAACCGGGAACCTCATCGGGGTTGCAGACCCCATCCAGGTCTGAATCAACCAAGCAATCTCCGTTGCAGTCTACACTCTCCGTTTCGGGATAGGTACAGCTTCCATCATCGGTGTTGGCAGAGGCTGAATAGTTACAGGCAGATCCATCAGTACAACCGAGGTAAGCGCAACTTCCGTCATCCAAATTGGCTGTAGCATCGTAATTGCTCGCTTCCGAGTCCATGCATCCCAAGTAGATGCAGTTGGAGTCGGCGTTGGCCTGAGGATCATAGTTGTCGGCGGCTGGGTCGGTACATCCAGAGAAGAGGCATGTGCCGTCATTGGTATTGGCTCCCGCATCGTAGTTGTCTGCAGCAGCATTGGTACAACCCAGATAAATGCAGTTGTCATCCACGTTGGCCTGAGGGTCGTAGTTGTCTGCTTCGGGGTCTGTACATCCAGAGAAAACGCAAGAACCGTCGTCCAGATTGGCCCCTTCGTCAAAGTTGTCTGCCGCTGCATTGATGCAACCGGGATACGTACACAGGTCATCGTCGATGATCAAGGCATTGGCATCGTAGTTGGACGCCTCAGGATCACTGCAACCCGCACAAGACGTGTATTCACACGACCCATCATCATCGGTGGCACCGATGTAATTGCACGCCATCAAATCGGTACATCCAGGAACCTCAAACGCATCGCAAATGCCATCGCCGTCCACGTCGCTGACGCAATCGCCTGCGCAGTCGTACTCTTCATTGCCATAGATGTCCGCGGCATAGATGCAAGACCCATCGTCGGTCAATGCTGAAGAATCAAAGTTGCACGCAACCTCGTCCGTGCACCCGAGGTACTCACAAGTTCCATTGTTGAACGTGGCCGCTTCGTTGTAGTTCGAGGCCTCAGAATCGGTGCAACCTGGAATCACACAAGAGCCATCGTCAATGGAGGCCAAGGGGTCAAAGTTGCTCGCAGATTCATTCGTGCAACCAGCGAAGACACAGGATCCATCGTTTTCTGTGGCCTCAGGGTTGTAATTCTCTGCCCCAG
>CALKHD010000204.1 GCA_938092195.1 uncultured Flavobacteriales bacterium
CAACGGAGGGACGCCTGATTCATCGCCAGCCAAGGCCAGTGTGCAGCACCTCCGGGAATTGTTGGCATTGCTCCCCTAGACACCTGTGCTGGGAAGGTTAAATTGCACCATGAGCCAAGACAATCAAGGCAAGAAGCCAAAATTGAATATTGAGTTGCCAGAAGACGTGGCAAGCGGTGTTTACTCCAACCTTGCTGTGGTGACCCACAGCCAGACCGAGTTCATCATGGACTTTATTCAAGTCATGCCGGGCACACCCAAAGCCAAAGTCAGGTCTCGTGTGGTGATGTCACCTCAGCACGCCAAGCGTGTGATGAAGATGCTCGTGGACAACGTCAGCAAGTTCGAGTCGCAGCACGGTTCCATAGAAATGTCAGGTCAGCCTGAGCCGTCTTTTCCCATGAATTTTGGGGGGCCGACAGGCGAGGCTTAATGCTCACCCATTCCAGTGGGCGCCCTTTGGCGTCACCACGCCAACCACGCCCCCTTTGAGAAAAGGTGTTTGGGCGTTGTACACCGTGTTGGGGGCTTTGGACAGCGAGGGGCCGATTTGAGCTTCTGCGGAGAAGAAGGTGACGCCTGTGGAGGTTTGGGCTGTTGCATCCGCAGCTGCCGCTTTGTTTCTCAAAATGTGCCGCGGTCCTGAAGCCAGCAATCGCGACATGGCCGCCAGAGAATCTTCTGGGCTGGCTCCGTAACCAGACAGGGCTCCGAAGACGGCGGGACCCGCCGCGTGGATTCCTGCGATCCCGTTGGCCACCATCAGAAAGTCGGCATCGTGTTCTTCGGGTGTCCTGGGGCAATGATCGGAGACCACCACGTCCAATGTTCCGTCCAGAGCAGCTTTGAGGAGAGCGTCGCGGTCTTTTTCGGATCGAATGGGGCGTGACAGCTTCAGGTCGCTGTTGAAGTTGTCGAGGTTCTCATCCGTCCAGCACAAGTGATGGAAGGTCGTCCCGCAAGTCACCTGCAAGCCCTCAGATTTGGCAGATCGGATGGCCGAGACTCCGGCGGCTGTGGTCACCACAGGGATGTGAAGCTGGCCCTGGGTGTACTTCAAGATGTCCAAATCGCGACGAATGCGAAGGGTCTCTGCTTCTTCTGAAATGCCGGGCAATCCCAAACGGGTGCTCACCGCCCCTTCGTGCATGATTCCTTCAGGCTGGAAGCTCGGGTCGTGGGCTTCAGAAAATACCGGGACACCAAGGGGTGCCAAATACTCCAAGGCGCGGCGCAACAATTCTGGCCTCTGAATGGGGGCGTTGTCACTGAATCCGATGGCGCCCGCCTGAACCAAAGCGTGGGCCTCCGTGAGTTCAATGCCCCCTCCGTTCCTGCTTAGGGCAGCCAAAGGAAGGATGCTGGTGATGCTGTCTTGGCTCTGGTGTTGCAGCGCGCGAATGTCTGCAGGTTGATCCCGAAAAGGGTGGGTAGATGCCACAGGTGCCACACTGGAAAACCCGCCTTGAGCGGCCACCTTTAAGCCGTGGTTGAGTCCTTCTGCCCGCTCGGTTCCCGGATCGCGAAAGTCCACTTGCAAGTCCCACCAACCGGCAAAGGCACAAGCTTGGCCCAAATCACGGTCTCCATTTTTTTCATCCAAAAGGACCGAGGAAGAAGGTTCGATTTCAATCGGGTGTCCTTCTTGATGAAGGATGTCCACCGATTGACCGTGAAGCGGATGTTCCGGTAGGATCAATCGTGCAGCGCGGTATCGGGGCATGGGGTGGAGTTTGCGTAAAGTTCCGAAACAAGCTTCAATCGGCCGACAAAGCTTTGGGTTTCGCTGATTTTCGTTTGAGCAGGATCATTTCTACCAGCAAAAACACAAGGGCAAGTCCCACCAGAATCAGCCACAAGGGGCTGCTTGAATCTAGATTTTGGACAGCGGCGACTACGTCTTGGGAATCCGAGGAAAGCACTTGACTGCGTTTCCATCCTGCCGTGATCAGCGCTTGCTGCCACAATTCTGGATCCAAAGTTTCTAGGTTGCTCTCCGCGCGGTCTGGATTGATCCCCAATGCCATTAAAACCACGGAAGAGTCTGGGCCTGTGGCTTCTGGCGTATTGATAATCTCGTAGTCCCCCGGGCTTAAGTCTCTCAAAGGAAGGTCAATTCGAATGCCTCCTGGGACGGCTTGTGATGAGAGCAACACAGAGCGGTCATTGCCCAATGCCGATTGGAGTGAGTAGGCGTCTGATGCCTGTGCGCCAGCGGATGCGAGGAGGACCTCTGCATTTTTGCCAGCGGTGAATTGGTGCAAGCCGGAGGCCCGAGCCGATTCAGCCATTCTGAGCGCAATGGGCACGAGCAGCGCGTGTTGGGCCAAGTTGGTCCATTCGGATGCCATTGGAGAAGCAGACAGGTAGAAACGTCCCAGGCCATGCTGACCTGCTGTCACAAAGGGACGTCCGTCCGAGAAGGAGAGCAAGTTCCTCTCCCTCAATCCTGGTTTTGTACGGCTGTGCCAGCCTCGGGCTGTGGGCAGGTCGACTCGGTTCGGTGGGCGGCTGAATACGCCAGCAAAAAGCGGGTGCTCGTGGTGAAGTTTGCCCAGACGGGCAGGGGCCTCTAGGGACATCCATTGTCCTTTGGTGCCGGCACCCAGTCCTGTCAGGAGTTCGTCCCAGCCTTGGCCCAGCTCTTCTGGTGGAGGAATCAGAAAAAGGCTTTGGCCGCTGGTCACTTCCCGCAGAAGGGCGCTCACCAAACCGGAGGATGGAGACTGCACACCTTGCATCACCAGCAAGTCTCCGGTAGAAAGCATGTCGTAATCCAGTGATGTTGCCGACATGGGCACCAAGTCATGAAGAGAAGCATCTCCAAAAAGCCGCTGGAGAGCCACTTGTTCGGCGGCCCCCGCTTTTGCGCCTTGAATCAACACCACCTTCACCCGATTGGCCACTTCATAGCCAAGGTGGAGGACGTCATCAAAAGTGACTGGGGCATCTTCCGTGCGCACCACAGCATGAACATGGCCTGCGTTTTCGTGCCTGAACCGAAGCGTGGTGTCTGTGGCCATCCCTGGTTGGAGGTCATAAGAACCGATGGCGGTTTTTCTTCCATTGATGTCCAGGCTCAAGGGAAGGTCATCTACAGGCTTTGTCGCATCGTGAACAATGCGCACGTGCAAGACCTCACTTCTTCCAGCCAGTCGCATGGGGGAATCAAACCAAGCAGAGTCAATCCGAACATTGACTTTGGGTTGGATAGGTTGGGTGACGAATCTGACCGAAAGCGAAGAGTCAATCAAAGCGCCCACTTCGCCATCGATTCGATGGCTTGATGCTTGCAAGTCGGTGAACAAGTATGCGCTGGCGCGTCCGGCATCGACTTCGGTCAAGGCGTCTTGCTGCTGCAACAGCACATCGGCAATGTTGGGTGCTGCGTAGCCAGGTTGAATGGAGGCCAGTCTTTCCAAGGCCTCTTCCTTGGTCCGAATGCGCCGGTCCTCGGTTTCAAAGTCGGAAGTCACAATGTGAAACCGGTCCGTAGGTCCGTAGGATTCGACCAAGCTGATCGCCCCCACTTTCGAAGCCTCCAACAAAGGTCCGTTGGGTCCTTCGAGTTCCATGGAGGGGCTGTTGTCGATGTAGATAGACAAGGCAGATCGCCCATCGTCCATTTGGCCTCCTTCGGCCTCCGTGAGCGGTTCTGCAAATGCCAGGATGATGCAGGCCATGGCCAGAAGCCGCATCAACAGAATCAGCCAATGGCGGATTTGATTCCTGGAACGGCTCTCCTGCTGGACTTCCCGCAGAAATGCAGTTTGTGAAAAGCGAACTTTGCGATGCCTGCGGAAGCTGAACAGGTGAACTATCACCGGAATGGTCAGCGCAAAAAGCGTCCAAAGGACCTCGGGGTGGGCAAACTGCATCGTTGTGCGAATTTAGCCATCGAATCGTGCCCAATCCTCGTCCCCATAGAAAGTCCGCTCTCCCAAAGCGGCGACGTCCCACCCAGGTCAGGATTGAGCAGTGGCGCGAATGGCTCGACGAGGCCGCGGACCGCTTCGAACGGCCCGATTTTTTGGCGGACGATCCGTTGGGCATTCCCCATGAATACTCCGACCCAGAGGACATTGCCATTGCTGGGTTTTTGGCGGCCACGTTGGCTTGGGGCAATCGGAAGTCCATCATTCGCTCATGCAGGGACCTGTTGGATCGCATGGATTGTGCCCCCGCCGACTTCATTCGCCATGCCGATGAGGGTGATCTGGCCGGTTTAAATGGCTTTGTTCACCGGACCTATCAGGCGGCAGACGCCCAAAAGTTTGTGCTGTGCTTGCGGTCATTGGAGGAAGATGGCGGGCTCCAAGGGGCCTTCGAAAAAGCATTCATTGGCGCTCCTGATGTCCCTGGGTGTCCAGGAGTCCCCGATGCGGGATGGGCATTGAATGCATTCAAGTCTCGATTTTTTCGGGACCACGAGGCAGGCAGGACCAACAAGCATGTGGCCGATCCCCTCAAGGGCAGTGCCGCCAAACGCTTGTGCATGTACTTGCGCTGGATGGCAAGACCGGCAGAACGCGGGGTGGATTTTGGACTTTGGGCGGGAATCAAGCCAAGCGCACTCCGGTTGCCGTTGGATGTGCACACCGGCAATGTGGCCCGAGAAATGGGGCTGCTTCAGAGAAAAGCCAGCGATTGGCGTTCGGTGGAGGAGGTCACTGACATCCTGAGGATTCTGGATCCAGTGGACCCCGTCCGCTATGATTTTGCGCTGTTTGGGTTGGGTGTGACTGGCGCGCTCAAAAAACCGAAAGCTTAAATCAAAACGCAGGACAAAACGCAGGTCAGAACGCAGGTCAAATCGAGGTTCACAGACCGGTCTTGAGTGCGCTCAATGCATCCTGGTCAACCTCGAAGGAGAGGTCCTCTTGGTTCACAGAGCGCAGTGGGGTCCATCGAAAGGATTCCACATTGGGGGACGGGTAATCAAAGGGTTGGGCCGAAACCCGAAAGGCGGGAGGCTCCTCCAAAGTCGCCAGGTAATACTGGCACAACACCTGTTCTTCGCCTCGCCAAGAGGAGCGCACAAAATTCCCAGTGGCGTGGATCAACGGGCCCAGGCGAATGTCTTGTCCCAACTCTTCCAGCGCTTCTCTGTGGGCGCAGTCTTTGGGCCCTTCCCCAAACTCAAGTCCTCCGCCGGGCCACTTGGTGCAGTTTTTCCCCGATAAAAATTCATCGCTCAGCAAAACTTGGCTTTCTGGATCGGGCCGGTTTCCAATCAGAGGACGGTCCAACAGAAAGAAGTACACACGAACGTTGAATCTGCGCAAAGCCATGTCCTGCCAATGCGGGCGGGTGGCGCGAAGCATTTCGCGCTTTCCTGGGGGGCCGGGGCGCCTCTCCACTTTGAATCCGGCCTCTTCCATGGCCCGTCTGACTGCACCTTTGGCACAATACGTCACCAAAACACCACCTGGAGCGAGCCACTCAAAGGCCTCCCGAAACCGATCGATGTTCCACAACTCCGGCTGGGTGTCGGGCGCAAAGGCGTCAA
>CALKHD010000205.1 GCA_938092195.1 uncultured Flavobacteriales bacterium
AGCATTCCAGACGCCGGTTCCGCCGAGCGAATCGTCTTGGATTGTTTGCTTCAGGAGCAAGACGCGGAGGGCAACGTCATCTGGTCTTGGCGGGCCAGCGATCACATTCCCCCCAATTGGTGCAGCCACTGCCCATGGCAATTTCCACTCTTGGATGCCTATCACCACAACAGTTTTCAGACCCAGGAAAATGGGGACATTCTGCTCAATTTGAGGAACATGGACATGGTGGTCATGATCGACCACGACAGCGGTGAATTGCTTTGGAAATTGGGTGGGCCTCTGAGCGATTTTGAATTTGCCAGTCCCCAGGATTTCTTTCATCAGCAGCATGACGCACAAATGCTCAGCGAGGATCGCATCCTTTTGTTTGACAACTCCACCAATGGGGTCTTGCAGGTTGCCCGAGGTGCGGAGTATGAATTGAACCTGGAAGCCGGGACGGCCACTTTGGTGGATTCTTGGCCTCACCCCGATGGCAACAATGCATCCAGCCAAGGCAGCATTCAGCGGCTCGATGATGGGGGGACCTTGATTGGGTGGGGGACCGCGGAGTCAGACGCGTTGAATGGAGGTCTCGTCTCGGAATTTGGGCCAGAAGGTGCCTTGCGTGGCACCCTTTATTTCCCGTCAAATCATTTCGCTTACCGTGCACGAAAAGTTCCTGAAGGGGGGTTGCCATTGCACATGGGGTGCGCCAACATTCAGGCTTGCAATTACGATCCCATATCGGTGGTGAGCGACATGTGTGTTCTTCAGGGAGACGATTGCAACGACGGCGATGCTTGCACAGAGGAAGACAAAATTCAAGAAGATTGCAGCTGTCAAGGGGTCACCTCACAGTCGGATGAAGAGGCGGATCAATGTTTGGATCCAGCAGCGTTGAATTTTAATCCTTGCCCCAGCAGTTCAACCGATGATGGCAGTTGTCTATATCAAGTTCCATTTCGCGTCGACCTCACCAGCGGGCTTGCCATTCCCTCCTCCGTGGGCTTGCTTTTGGAAGGAAGCTCTGCGCTCCCCCTCGAAGAGGGAGGCTTTGGAACATGGCATGGGGATTTGATTCTGGGCAACGGTCTTTGGTCATACAGTTTTCAAGCGGACGGTGAATCTGAAGGGGTCACGCGCTCTTTGGATTTGACATGGCCGGTCTCTTGGGACGGCTCAGAAATCCGAGCGTGTTTTGATCAGGTTTTGACTGCCTGTCCTGGGTGTTCAGACCCGGATGATTTGGCCTTCTCTCCCTTTGCCACCGACCTCTCTCTTTGTGGAGCTGTGGGGCCGTCGGGATGCACTTATCCCACCGCCTTTAATTTTAACCCGCTGGCGTTTTTTGAGGATGGGACCTGTGTCTTTGAGGTGTCCAGCCCCTGTCCTGGAGACTTGAATGGAGACGACATCATCGGGGTGAATGACATCATTGAACTCCTGACTTTCTTCGGAACGATCTGCGATTGATCAGCTTTATTGGATGGCTTCCAGTCTGAAACCCACGCCGTGGATGGTGTCCAATTTGACCTGGGGGTCCGCTTTGAGCAATTTCCTCAGTCTGGCGATGTATACGTCCATGCTCCTTCCCACGAAATAGCCGGACTCTCCCCACACCATTCGGGCAATCAAGTCTCGTTCTGTGGTTCTTCCCTGGCGTTGCATGAGCAGTTTGAGCACCTTTCCTTCTTTGGGGGTGAGGCGCTGCTGGCCTGAAGGCCAAGTGAGCGTGAAGGATTCAGTGTCCAAGACAAAGTTGCCCAGGGAGAGATGATCAGGGCCTTCTTCGCGGTCCCTTCTCTTCAGCAGGCTTTGAATTCGAAGCAGAAGCTCTTCATTGTCAAACGGCTTGGTGACGTAGTCGTCTGCCCCAGCGCGCAATCCCCGAACCCGGTCTTCTACACGGTCTCGTGCAGTCAGCAATAGAATGGGCAGGTTTGGCTTGAGTTTCCGCAAGTCCTCCGTGAGTTCAAATCCATCTCGGCCAGGCAGCATGACGTCGAGCAAAGCCAGGTCAAAATGCCCTTCATGGAACGCAGGAAGGGCTTCTCTTCCATCTCGGATCAGCACGGGTTTGTGGCCCTCCATTCTGAGGAGGTCGTTCAGCAACAATCCCAGTGACGGATCGTCTTCAACGAGCAGGATACGGGCCGACTTCTTATCCATGTCCATTCATGGGGAGTTCGACGGTGAATGCTGACCCCTCACCTGGCGTGCTTTCGCAATGAATCGTGCCACCGTGAGCGTCGACAATGGTTTTCGCATAATGCAGGCCCAACCCAAACCCCTTGACATCGTGCCTGTCTCCAGTGGGGACCCTGTGAAAACGCTCAAAAACACGCTTCAAGTGAGGTTGAGGGATTCCAATTCCTCGGTCCGAAACGGTCAGTCTCCAGGCTGGATTTGGAGAAGGCGTTCGCCCGATGCGGATGGCCACCTGAGGAGGGGCGTCGCCGCAATACCGGATGGCGTTGTCGATCAAGTTGCTGAGCAAACCGTCCATATGGGTCCGGTCGCCTTGAAGTGTCGCGTTTGAGGATCGGGCTTCTGGTTCGATGGAAAGGTCAATATGGCCGCCAAGTTGCTCCACATTGGGCCGAAATGCATCCGTGCATTGGGACACCCAGAGCTCCACAGGAATGGGGGCGAACTGGAATTGACCCGCATCGCTGCCGAGGGTGGCAATGTCCATGACCTTCTCCACTTGCCTGCGCATTCTCTCGTTTTCGGAAAGGATCAGGTCCAAATAGCGTTTGCGTGCCACAGGGTCCTCCCCAATGTCGCTTCGAGAAAGAAGTTGAGCCCCAGAGGCGATGGATGCGATGGGGGTTTTGAATTCATGCGTCATGTTGTTGATGAAGTCCTCACGGACTTCAGACAGGCGCTTTTGTCGGAGCACAATCACCACAGCATAGACGAAGGTTCCCAGAACCAGCAGTTGGAGGGCGCTGGCCAGCAACCAACGGTCCAAGCTCATCAAGATGTCGGCGCGACGGTCGGGAAATCGAATGCCGAAATAATGGCCGTCCTGCTCGAATCGAGGCAGGCGGGATTGCCCTTCTTTCTCATCTCCAACACGTCCGCCATAGACAATGCTGTCGCTGAAACAGTCATAAATGGCGTAGTCGAATTCTGAATTTAAAGCTGCGCGCTCAAAAGACTCACGCAACAGGGCTTCCAGCAAGAAGGGGTGCAGGGTGTCGTTGATGTTGGCCACAAAAAAATTCGAGGCCTGCTGTCGAACAGGCTCCACCAGGGCGCTGTCCCCGCGCATGGCTTGGATGTCGTCCACCACTTCTGTCAGGGCAATCACCACCTTCTCATTGAACTCCCTTTCGCCGAGGTCCACAGCCTGACGCAGCCAAATCAGCTGCAGCAGGAGCGTTCCCCCGATGGAGATCAATCCTGTGAGGATTAAAATGCGGATGCGTCTGCGGGTCACATGGCAAATTTAGCGTTCTGCTGACCCAAGAGGCCCATTGGCCTTCGCGGACTTCGTCAGGGTGTCGTAGTTTCGGGGCGTGCCAATTCAATTGAAGCCCTTTCGATTTTATTCCACGGTGATGGCCATTGCCATGATCATGTCCATGGTCACGTCCGTCCTTGGTCAGCAATCCGTGGAGCTCAGTGGTTTGTACCAAGGCGAAAATTTGCTCGTGGTCAACGAAACCAATCCTGATGGTGTGGGGTTTTGCTGCTACGAGGTTCGCGTCAATGGACAATTGACCGCCGATGAGGTGAATTCACATGCTTTCGAAATAGACCTGCGCAGCCAAAGCATCGTTTTGGGCAAGGGCCTGTCGGTTCGATTGATGCACAGACCGGGGTGCGCACCGCGCATCTTGAACCCCGAAGTTGTGAAGCCTTCGCCGGGCTTTGAGTTGATTGATTTTAAAGTGTCCTCCACCGGGGATGTGGTTTGGACTTCCTCCGAAGAGCGGGGCCGAATGCCCTACGTTTTGCAGCAATTCAAATGGGGAAAGTGGGTGGACGTGGTCCGCGTCGATGGCCGAGGCGGTCCAGGAGAGAGGCATTACAGCGCTCATATTGACCCCATTCTCGGGGAAAACGTGTTGCGCCTGACCCACTTGGCTCCCGATGGGTCGTTGGAGGTCAAAGGAGAAGCTCGCTTCTCTGCTGAGGTTCCACAAGTGGACTTTGAGTACAACCACAAAAAGCAGAAGATTGAATTTTCTCGGCCCACACAATTTGAGATTGTAGACGCTTTTGGAACGGTTGTTCTTCGAGGGAATGGCCGTCAAGGTGTCCTTCGCTATCTTGCACGTGGCGAGTACTTCGTCAACTTCGGCGCCAGGTCAGAGACCTTCAAGAAGCGCTGAGCGCATCCGGCCAAGGCCGAACACTTATTTCCAGTCCATCGCGACAGGCCCACGACTCCAGCCGCCACGGCCACTGAAGGTCTGACTTACAACAGTCAGCGTCCAGACATCGCCATTCCCGAATACGGTCGGGTGGTGCACGAATTGATTGCCCATTGCATTACGCTTGAAGACCGTGAAGAGCGCAACAAATGCGCCGCAGCCATTGTGAGTGTGATGCGCACCTTGGTTCCGGGTTCAAAAGAGATGGTGGACCACGAAGAAAAGCTTTGGGGTCACCTCCACGTGATGTCCAATTGGCAGCTCGACATTGATGCCCCATTTCCACCTCCGGCCAAGCCCGACCAAGATCCAGGGCCAGATCGCTTGACTTACACTCAGATTGGCAAAAGGCCCTCTTTCTACGGGCGCATTGTCGAAGATCTGATTGTGAAAGCCAAGGACATGCCAGAAGGGGAGGAGCGCGCTGCGCTGGCCATGATGATCGCCAACCTTTTGAAAAGGCAGTACCTGACTTGGAACAAAGGGGCTGTAGAAGACCCACTCATTCGCGCTCAACTTCGCGAGATGTCGGATGGAAAACTGGATGTGCCTGCAGAGGTGGACCTGGTTTCTTCCAGTGAAGTGCTGAAGAGCAAGCGCAAAACCTCCAACAACTTCCGCAACCACCGAGGTGGGGGCAAAAGGAAGCGCTAATTGGACTTCTGGAGACCAGTGTGACGGCCTCCCGGATGGCTTGTCGAAAAGAACACAGAAGGGACCTTGATGGTCCCTTTTGCTTGCCCAACTTGTCAGCCAAACCGCTGATCAAACCATGGGCACTTTCGTTATCGAGGGAGGACATCCTCTCAATGGATCCATCACGCCGCAAGGCGCCAAAAATGAGGCGCTTCAGGTGGTGTGTGCTGCTCTTCTCACGTCCGAGCCAGTCACCATTTCTAACCTTCCCGACATTGTCGATGTCAACCGCCTGATTGACTTGCTGTCTTCCATGGGGGTCAAAGTGGAAAAGCTCGATGCGGGCTCTTTTCGCTTTCAGGCAGATGAGGTCAACATCGGATACCTCGAAAGCGAGGAGTTTCGTCAAAAAGGGGGCGGCCTGAGGGGAAGCGTGATGGTGATGGGCCCATTGCTTGGCAGGTTTGGCAAGGGGTACATCCCCAAGCCAGGGGGAGACAAGATTGGTCGACGCAGGATGGACACCCACTTCATTGGGTTCGAGAACCTCGGGGCAACATTCCGCTACGATTCGGGCGAGACCTTCTTCCGTGCTGAAGCCAAAAACGGCTTGAAGGGAAGTGACATGCTCTTGGATGAAGCCTCCGTGACTGGCACGGCCAACATTGTGATGGCTGCAGCATTGGCCAAGGGCAAGACCACGATTTACAATGCGGCATGTGAGCCTTATTTGCAGCAGCTCTGCAAGATGATCAACCGCATGGGGGGCAAGATCTCCGGTGTGGGGTCCAACCTTCTGACCATCGAGGGGGTGGAGTCTTTGGGCGGATGTGACCACCGTTGTTTGCCCGACATGATTGAAATCGGCAGCTTCATCGGCATGGCGGCCATGACCCGAGGAGAGCTCACGATCAAGGACGTGAGCTGGGATGACCTCGGTCAGATTCCAAGGGTGTTCCAGCGCATGGGCATTGAGCTGGAGAGAAGGGGCAACGATTTGTACGTGCCTTCGCAAGACCATTATGAAATCGACACGTTCATTGACGGTTCCATTCTGACCGTGTCTGATGCACCTTGGCCGGGCTTCACCCCGGACTTGCTGTCCATCCTCTTGGTGACCGCCACCCAGGCCCGTGGAAGTGTTCTTGTCCATCAAAAGATGTTTGAGAGTCGTCTCTTTTTTGTGGACAAGCTCATCGACATGGGGGCCCAAATCATCCTGTGTGATCCTCACCGTGCCACGGTCATTGGCCTAGACAAAAAGACGCCTTTGCGCGGGGTCACTATGACCTCACCCGACATCCGGGCCGGGGTGAGTTTGCTGATTGCTGCGCTGTCTGCAGAGGGGAAGTCTACCATCCACAACATTGGCCAAATCGACCGGGGATATCAGTACATCGAACATCGATTGCGCGCACTCGGTGCACAAATTGAGCGACTTGCAGACTGAGGTCTGCACCTCGAGCGTTCCATCCGTAAATTGAGCATGCAATGAAAGCATCTATTCTCCTCCGTTCATCCATGATTCTCGCGCTTTGCGCGACCGTTCACTTGTCTGCATCAGCTCAAGATCCTCGGATTGGAACGGCCGTTGGCGATCAAGCCCCAGAATTGACCCTGAATGGGTTGGATGGGGAGCAGGTCAAGTTGAGTGACTTGCGCGGGCAATTGGTCCTTGTGGACTTCTGGGCCAGCTGGTGCGGACCTTGTCGCCGGGAGAACCCCAATGTGGTCAATGCGTTCAAGAAGTACCGCAAGGCGAAATTCAAAAACGCCGACGGTTTCACTGTGGCGAGCGTTTCATTGGACCGAAAGCAAGAAAGCTGGGAAAAGGCGGTGAAGCAGGATCAGTTGGATTGGGATTGGCATGGAAGCGACCTCGGAGGTTGGGAGAGTGAGGCTGCCGCTCTGTACGGTGTGAGCAGCATCCCCATGAGCTTTTTGGTGGATGAGAACGGCATCATTGTCGCGAAGAATTTGCGCGGCATGGAACTCCACATTCAGATCGACCAGCACGTGGCCCGTCTGTGACAGGTCTGTCAGTATTCTGTCTGCAAGGCTGACAGGCGGTCGTGCCTCCTGTCACGTTGTCCGTATGCCACCCGATGGCATGGGGATTGTTCCCACGCACCAAATCGCAATCCCATGATGCACGCCATGAACGAGGAAGAACCGTTGCAAGACGCCCAGGCGCAAACGGAAGAACAAGTGGAGGGGTCCTCCAATGAGGAGCCATCGACTGAGGGAGAGGGCGCAGAGTCCGAAGGCACGCTCAGCGCCGACGAGGAAGCTTGGCGCGACAAGTACCTCAGGCTGTATGCTGAATTCGACAATTTCAGAAAGCGGACCATGCGTGAGCGAGGTGAGTTGGTGCGCAGCGCCGGCCGGGACCTCACAGAAGCCATGTTGCCAGTGCTCGATGATTTTGAGCGGGCGCAGGCCGCCAGTGATGGACAGGACCTCGAACAGATGAAAGAGGGTTACCTGCTCATTGGTCAAAAAATGAAGGGCATTCTCGAGTCAAAAGGCCTGAATCGAATGGAAGCCAAAGGCGCCGAATTCAACACGGATCTTCACGAAGCGATCACCCAAATCCCAGCCCCTACCCCAGACATGAAAGGGAAGGTGGTGGATGTCGTAGAGCCTGGATACAAGCTGCATGATGCCGTTCTGAGGTTCGCCAAGGTGGTTGTAGGCAACTGATTGAGGCATGTCGAAGCGCGATTTTTACGAGATTCTGGGCGTCCAACGCGGCGCTTCCGATTCGGACATTAAGAAGGCCTATCGAAAGCTGGCCATCAAGTATCACCCGGACAAAAACCCGGATGATTCAGATGCCGAATCGAGGTTCAAGGAGGCTGCAGAAGCCTATGAAGTCCTGAGCGATCAGCAAAAAAGGGCCAAGTATGACCGGTTTGGTCACGCTGGTGTTGGCGGTGCAGCTGGGGGCGGCGCTGGTATGAACATGGATGACATCTTCAGCCAGTTCGGAGACATTTTCGGCGGGGCTTTTGGGGATGCTTTTGGCGGCGGTGGTGCGAGAGGACCGCGTCGAATGAAAGGGTCCAACCTTCGAATCAAGGTGCAGCTTACTTTGGCGGAAATCGCCGAGGGCGTGACCAAGAAGGTGAAGGTATTCCGTTTGGTTCAGGCAGAAGGGGTCGAGTACGACACCTGCCGTCCATGCAGTGGCACGGGGCAAGTGCGCCGTGTGACCAATACCATTCTGGGCCAAATGCAAACGGCTTCGACCTGTCCATCATGTGGCGGGTTGGGCAGGAGTGTGAAATCCAAGCCCAAGGATGCCGATGAGCATGGGCTCAGGCGCGAAGAGTCTGTGCTGGAGATTGAGATCCCAGCGGGCGTCGAGGACGGCATGCAGCTGAACCTCCGCGGCAAGGGAAACCAGGCTCCTGCAGGTGGAATCCCTGGTGATTTGCTCGTGCAGATTCGCGTTGCCGAACACGATGCTTTCACCCGCAACGGGAGAAACCTCCATCTGGACCATCACATCTCCTTTGTCGAGGCCAGTTTGGGCGCGCAGGTGGAGATTCCACTGCTTCAAGGCAAGGCCAAGATTCGCATTGAAGCCGGAACCCAAAGTGGGAAGATTGTGCGCTTGAAAGGCAAGGGTTTGCCTTCTGTGGACAGTTATGGGCGAGGCGACTTGTTGGTCAATCTCAATGTCTGGACGCCTCAAGAATTGACTTCTGAGGAGCGGGCCACTTTGGAAAGTTGGAAGGATGCCCCCAACTTCCAACCCGATCCCGACCCGCGCGACAAAGGGTTTTTCGAGCGAGTTCGGGACATGTTTAGCTGATTCATGACGCCCACCCTCAGCCTATCTCAACTCAAAAAGTCATACGGGTCGCAAAGGGTGCTCGATGGGGTGACATTTGATGTGCCACCTGGTTCCATAGTCGGTTTGCTCGGCCCCAATGGCGCCGGTAAATCCACACTCATCCGGAGCATCATGGGCATTGTAGAGCCCGACGGAGGTGAAGTCTTGCTCAGCGGTCAACCGTGGTCGCGAGAAGGCGCACGGGGCATTGGATACTTGCCAGAGGAGCGCGGGTTGTACAAGGACATGAGGGTTGGCCAACAAGCGGTGTATTTCGCACAGCTGAAAGGCATGAAAAAGCCGGAGGCCGTGGCCTCGTTGAAGACGTGGTTTGAACGGCTCGAAGTCCAAGGGTGGTGGGACAAAAAAGTCTCGGACATTTCCAAGGGCATGGCGCAGAAAATTCAATTCATCTGCACGGTCGTTCATCAGCCCAAGTTGCTCATCTTGGATGAGCCGCTGAGCGGATTCGACCCCATCAACGCCCGAAGAATCATTGAGGAAGTGCGGTCTCTCGCCGCTGACGGCACTTCGGTTTTGTTGTCCACCCACGACATGCCCAGTGTGGAACGGCTGTGCGATCAAGTGGTCATGTTGAATCAAGGTCGCGTGGTGTTGTCCGGTTCATCTTCCGAGCTCAGAGAGACGGGATGGGACGGGAGTCAAGAGGTGTTGTTCAAAGGCAATGACATGGCTTTTACCAATGCTCTTGGTGCTTTGGCCAACTTGGATTCGATTGGTCCAACTTCCATTTCCGGCGTGAGGAAAGCCAGAATCCGGCTGCGCGATGGCGTGGAGCCAACCGATGTCTTGCGGGCGTTGACCCAGACCATGGAGGTGATGGAATTCATCAAGGTCCGTCCCACCATGGAGACCTTGTTCATCGATGCCGTCAGCAAGGTGGAATCGGAAACTACTGCGGAGTCATGAACTACGGATTGATCCAAGCGGTGGTGTCTCGGGAATGGAGAACCCGGGTGTTGAAGCCAAGTTTTCTTTTGGCCACATTGCTGCTTCCAGTGGTGTCCATCGGTTTTGTCGTGGGGGCCATTCTCCTCACCGAAAGTGCAGAAGTCAACAACACTGTGCTGGTCGAGGATGCCCCGGGGTTGATTTCAAGATTGGACCGCGCCTCGGGTCAATATGTACCACGTTGTCCGGGTTGTTTTCCCGAGCGCCAAAACCTGAATTACCACTTTACTCAGGAGGCACCCGCCGACAGCATTTGGCAGGCAGAAGGCCACACCGTTTTGGTGGAGTACGATGGCTCCATCTTGCAAAATCAGTCCGGGTACCTGGTCTACGAAAAGTCCCCAGGGGCCTCGGCAAAACGAAACATTGAACGGGACTTGAGCCGGGCGATGGAGCACGCTCGGGTTTTAGAGAGTACCGAACTCAATTGGTCGGCTTACCAGGCCTTAAAAATGAATGTCAACCTCGTGGATCGGGGGATCGAGAAAGGCCAACGCGTGAAAGGAGGCGGAGATGAAATCCGCGGTGGGATCGGTTTCATGTTCAGCGCTTTATTGCTCTTGGTTCTCATGATTTACGGTGGAGTGATCATGCGCAGCGTGGTGGAGGAAAAGGCCAATCATGTGGTGGAAGTCTTGGTGGCGGCCGTGCGTCCAGAAGAGTTGCTCCTGGGAAAAGTGGTGGGGCTTGGAGCTGTCGCCGTGACGCAGTTGCTGGCTTGGACCATTTTGTCGAGTCTGGGCTTTTCGGTGTTTCAGTTCCTGTTTGATTCGGGCACGATTGGTCAAGCGGCAACGCTGGGGTCGGGCGAGGTGCCAGCAGATTTGCTCACCCTGATGGCCGAGAATGATGGGCTGTCGCACCTGTTGGACATTCAATGGTCGGTGATGATTGGAGGGGCCATCGCCTTTTACATCGGTGGCTATTTGCTCTATGGAAGTTTGTTTGCGGCTGTGGGTAGCTCGGTACAATCTGAGCAGGAAGGCCAAGGCATGATCCTCCCCATCACTGCGCCCTTGATGTTTGGCTATTTCGCCGCCACGATGGCCGTTGAGAATCCCGATTTGCCCATTTTGGAATGGTTGGGCTGGTTCCCTTTGACTTCGCCGGTCATCATGCTGGTTCGAATTGCAGGCGGCGTGGCACTTTGGGAGGTGGCGCTTTCATGGGCATTGCTCATGTTGACGGCAAGGCTGACCCTCGGCTTGGCCGGACGCTTGTACAGATTTGGTGTGCTCCACGATGGGTCGCGCAGCGGTTGGAAGCTGTTGGTTCATTGGATGCAAGGCCATGGCAAATGATGCCCAGCAGCGCCTTGCCTTGGTTGATTGTGGCACCAACACATTCACCCTGCAAATTGCCAATGTGGAGTCCGGACGATGGGAAAGCGTTTTCAGGCAGCGTCGGTTTGTGCGCATTGGCTTGAACAGCTTCCGGACGGGCAAAATTTCTCCTGACCGCATGCGGAGGGGCATGGACGTGCTCACCTCCTTCAAAGAGACCGCCTGCAATTACAACGTGACACACGTTCGAGCAGTGGGGTGCAGTGCGCTTCGAGATGCTCGAAATGGCAGCGATTTTGTGCGTTTGGCCAATGACGTGGCTTGGCCCGTTGAGGTGATCGACGGAAAGCAGGAGGCAGACTGGATTCACCTTGGAGTTGCCGACACGGTCAGTGAAGATCATTTGGGGGATGGCCCCGTTCTGACGATGGACATTGGAGGGGGAAGCGTGGAATTGATTTTGTGGAATCACCAGGGCCTTGTGAAGGCATGGAGCCTGGATTTGGGCGTGGCCAGGCTCACAGATTGGATCAAGCCATCCGATCCCCTGTCCCCTTCTGACCTGTTGTCGATGAAGCGGGTGGTGGGACAAGCCCTTGAGCCGGTCCTGTCGCACTGCGAAGGGCATCCACCTGTCATGTTGGTGGGGACCAGCGGCGCTTTCAATACGCTGGCTGTGATGGAGAATCCGATGTCCCAGTGGCATCCGAGGTCTCAAGCCGATGTTCTGCCATTGGCGTCGCTGCGTTCGAGGTGCAAAGCCATACAGGGAATGACCAAGGTCGAGCTGTCAGCCACTGAAAATGTGCACCCCGACCGCGTGCCATATATGTCGGTGGCCTGTGCGCTCATCGAACAGGTCATGGAGGCTTTTCCGAGCATTCATCGCGTGTTGAGGTCCCGATATACGTTGGCCGAGGGCGTGTTTGTGGAGGCGGCTCAGTCCCCGAATGGCTTGCCCAAAGGGTGGCAGCCGTTGCAGGTGTAAAGACCAATGCGGTCCAATTGACATTCTTCGGCGATTTTCGCACCATGGCCAGCATTCTCATCATCGACGACGAACGACTCATTCGTCACGCCTTGCGCGATATCCTGGAGTATGAAAAGCACACCGTGGAGGAGGCTGAGGACGGCAATGCCGGCTTGAAGGCTGCCTTGGCAGGGTCCTTTGATGTGATTTTTTGCGACGTCAAAATGCCAGGCAAGGACGGCATTGAGGTCGTGGAAGCATTGGCCATGAAAGGCGTGGAGTCACCTGTTGTCATCATGACCGGCCATGGAACTGTGGAGCTTGCGGTCCAAGCGCTAAAAGCAGGGGCTTACGACTTCATTGAGAAGCCTCTGGACCTGAACCGGGTGCTTGTCGCCCTTCGGAATGCGACAGATCGGGAGGACTTGAAAAAAGAAGTGTCTGTGCTCAGGCGAAAGAGCCGGTCGGGGGGAGAGCGAGACATGGTAGGGCAAAGTCGGGCCTTGGAGGAGATTCGGTCGGTCATTGGCAAGGTTGCCCCCACCGATGCCCGGGTGTTGATCACCGGAGCCAATGGCACCGGAAAAGAAGTGGTTGCACGTCGCATACACGCCCAAAGCCAGCGCAACAAGTCGCCTTTTATAGAGGTCAATTGTGCAGCCATTCCCTCCGAACTCATCGAGTCAGAGTTGTTTGGTCACGAAAAAGGGGCGTTCACCAGTGCAGTCAAACAGCGCAAAGGGCGATTTGAGCAAGCCCAAGGCGGTACGCTCTTCCTGGATGAGATAGGAGACATGGCATTGCCAGCGCAGGCCAAAATGCTCAGGGCCCTTCAAGAGAAGGTCATCCAAAGGGTGGGGGGCGACAAGAACATCAAAATCGACGTTCGAGTTTTGGCCGCCACCAACAAGAACTTGGCTGAAGAGATCAAGGAAGGGCGTTTCCGGGAAGACTTGTTTCACCGTTTGAACGTCATCCCCATCCGGGTTCCATCCTTGGCAGAAAGAGCCGAAGATGTGCCTTTGCTCGTGGCTCACTTTTTGGAAACCGTGGCCTCTGAACTGGGGGTACCTGCGCCAGAGTTCACCAAAGGGGCACTGGAAGCCCTGTCATCGGCCCCTTGGACCGGCAACATTCGCGAATTGCGGAATGTCGTGGAGCGCCTGGTCATTCTGTGTGGGAAGAAGGTGGAGTCCCAAGATGTTGAACGTCACGTGGTCCAAGGCTAAGCGTGTCGTTTGGACACACAAAAGGGGTTTGTTTAAGGTCAAGTTGTTGATGGATAATGGATTGAAGGCAACCATTGGGGGTTTGTCCCGTCTACATTGCGTAAGCAACCCTCATCTATATGGACATCAGTCAACGCCTTGTACTTATTGTTTTCCTCGGAATGATCGCTGCATGTGGTGCTGCGCGTCTGTATGACAAAGCCGGTCGTCCGTTTTGGCACGCCCTCGTTCCAGGCCTCAATGTGGTGGCCTTGATGAGGATCATTGGCCGGCCCGACCACCACGCTTTGTGGCTGCTTGTGCCAGGTGCCAACCTTTATTTTTCTGCGCGATGGATGGTGGAGTTGGCCCAAAGCTTTGGGAAGCACCATTGGCTCGACCACGTGTTGGTGGTGGTGTTCAACGCTTTCTACGTCCTCAATCTGGGTCTCGCTTACAATGAGGAGTACCAGGGTCCGGCTTACCGCAAGGGAGCCAAAGCGGCCTTCGCCTGATCAGTTGGCAAAGTGGGTGCGTGCTGCATCCAACGCCGCCTCCAGTCCATTTGAATCCTTTCCCCCAGCAGTGGCAAAGAAGGCTTGTCCTCCGCCACCGCCTTTGATGTGACGGGCAAAGTCCCGAACCAACTTACCAGCGTTCCAATCTTTTTCGGCCGCCAATTCCTCGGTGATGAGGCATGTGATGGTGGGTTTGCCACCGCTCCGACTTCCGAGTACAGCAAACAGCGGAGCCGCCTCAGTTTTCAACTGAAAAGCAATGTCTTTGATGGCGCCGGCTTCCAGGGGAACCTCCTGCACCAATAGCCCAGGCGTTCCTTCGCCTCCGGGCCTTTCAATTTGACCAATCAGGTTGCGCTTGAGCTCCATGGCCTGAGCGTGTCGGTATCCCTCGACTTCTTTTTGCAGGCTGTTCACCTTGCTTTGCAGCTCGGTCACAGCACCCACAAGGTCTGCAGGTGACTTCAGCACCTCAGCCGTTCGGCGCAG